>JANOUM010000814.1:0-5857 GCA_031416855.1 Rhodoferax sp.
TGGCGCTGCTGGCTGCGCCGGCTTTTGGCCAGGGCGCGCGCATCTTCGACGGGGCCGACCTGGAACTGGGCCGAAAACTCATCGCCGAGAACCAGTGCGTCGCATGCCATCGCAGCAAGGTGGGTGGTGATGGAAGCGCCATCTACCGGCCCACCGGTCGCATCAACACGGCCGGCTTTCTGCGTGGCATGGTGGAGCAGTGCAATACCGAGCTCAAGCTGTCGCTGTTCCCGGACGAGGTGACTGCGATCGGTGCAGTGCTGAATCGCGACCACTACCGGTTTCGCTGAGCTTGCGCCGGGGCCGGCAATGGCGCGTGCCGGGCGCCTAGGGAAAACCCTAGAGAACAGGCGCTTTTTTTGTTATATATTCGTATATCCAAATATGCTGACTTAGCAATTTAGTGAGGTCGGCCGGTGGCGGTCGTGTCGGATGGACCCAGTGACCAAGGAGGCGGTGTGAAGACGAATTATCTGGTAGCAGGGCGGCTACGCCGGGCTCCGGAAGGATTCCTGAGCCCGCAAGGCATTCACACCGTGGTTCGGGAGGCCCAGGCCGGCCGGCGCAATTTCCTGCGCAACGCGTTTGCCGCTGCAGCAGCCGGTGTGGCCGTGCCGGGCGCGCTGGCGCAAGGCAATCCGGTCCCGGCAGCAGGCGGCGACAGCAACATTCTCGAGTTGCCGGAGCACAGTCGGGGACTGGGTCAGGGCGTGGCGTCCCAGGGCTACGGCAGTCCGTCAAAGTTCGAGGCCAATCTGCAGCGGCGCCAGAGCCCCGGCCTGACGCAGACCACCCAGTCGTCGGTGTCGTTCGCGCCGATGCAGTCGATGTTCGGCATCGTTACCCCCAGCGGTCTGCATTTCGAGCGCCATCACCAGGGCTGGTGGGACATCGACCCGTCCAAACACCGACTGATGGTCAACGGGTCCGCCCCCGGCATGGTCAAGACTCCCAGGGTGTTCACGGTCGACGAAATCATGCGGTTGCCCAGTGTGTCGCGTTTCCACTTCATCGAGTGCGGTGCCAACACCGGCATGGAGTGGGGCAACGTGGCCGTGCCGACCGCGCAGTACAGCCATGGCATGTTGTCCTGCAGCGAGTTCACCGGCGTGCCGCTGATCACCCTGCTCGAAATGGCTGGTTCGGACCTGCGCCGCGGCAAGTTCGTGCTGGCCGAAGGCTCGGACGGGTCTTCAATGACCCGCACCATTGCATTGGGGCAGATCCTGTCGGGCGAGGTGCTGGTGGCCTATGGCCAGAACGGCGAAATGCTGCGGCCTGAAAACGGCTACCCATTGCGCTTGGTGGTTCCCGGCGTGCAGGGCGTGAGCTGGGTCAAGTACCTGCGCCGCATCGAGCTTGGCGACAAGCCCTACGCGACCAAGGACGAGGCGGTGCACTACCTCGACCTGCTGCCCGGTGGCCAGCACCGGCAGTACACCAGCATCCAGGAATGCAAGAGTGTCGTGACCACGCCGTCCGGCGGCCAGGTGCTGCTGGACCAGGGTTTCCACAACATCACCGGCCTGGCCTGGTCCGGCCGCAGCAAGGTGAAGAAGGTCGACGTCTCGGTCGACGGCGGGCGCAACTGGCGTACGGCGCGCCTGGAAACCCCGGTGCTGAGCAAGTGCCTGACGCGATTCAACTTCGATTGGGTCTGGGATGGCAAGGCGACCATCATCCAGAGCCGGGCCAGCGACGACACGGGTTACGTGCAGCCCGGCTACCGGCAATTGCGCGCGGTGCGCGGGACGCGCTCGATCTACCACAATAACGCGATCCAGTCCTGGCTGGTGCAGGAGAACGGCGAGGTGAAGAATGTCCAGATGTCCTGAGCGCGCCGTCTGGCGCGCTGCGGCCTTGCTGGTGATGTTGTGGGCCCCGGTGTTCGCGGCTGACAAGTACCCGGGCATCGGCCGCGCGGCCACCCCCAGGGAACTGGCCGCATGGGATATCGACGTGCGCCCCGACTTCCTGGGCCTTCCCAAGGGATCGGGGACGGTGGCGCAAGGACAGGACGTGTGGGAAGCCAAGTGTGCATCCTGCCACGGGGTGTTCGGCGAGTCGAACCAGGTGTTCAGTCCGATTGTGGGAGGTACCACGGCCGAGGACGTCAAAACCGGCCGCGTGGCACGCCTGACCGATGACGCCTATCCCGGCCGCACCACGCTGATGAAGGTGGCCACGCTCTCGACGTTGTGGGACTACATCAACCGCGCCATGCCCTGGAACCAGCCCAAGTCGCTGAGCACCAACGAGGTCTACGCGGTGCTGGCCTACATGCTGCACCTTGGCAACGTGCTGCCCGAAAACTTCACACTGTCGGACCAGACCATGGCGCAGGTACAAAGCCGCATGCCCAACCGCCATGGCATGACCACCGCACATGCCTTGTGGCCGGACAAGGAACTGCGCTCGACGGCCAAGCCCGATGTGGTGGCAGTGGCGTGCATGAACAACTGCGTCGAAGGGCCGGTCGTTGCCTCGTCATTGCCGGATTTCGCGCGCAACCAGCATGGCAACCTGGCCGAGCAGAATCGCCCGGTCGGCCCGCAGCGCGGCGCTGACACGACGCGGCCGGAGGGCAAGGCGGGCGGTCCACCGGCTGCGGCTGTCGTGGCGTCGGGCGTATCGTCCAAGCCGGCTGCGACTCCGAAGGTAGACGGTGGCGGTGTTGACGGCAAGGCGGCGCTGGCGCTGGCGACCAGACTCAATTGCACCGCCTGCCACGGCGTCACACAGAAGATCGTGGGCCCCGCGTTCACCGATATCGCGCGCAAACACGCTGGCAAGTTGGACTACCTGTCTGGCAAGATCAAGGGTGGCGGAGCCGGCGTGTGGGGTGCGATTCCGATGCCGCCGCAGGCGCTGAGTGATGCCGATGCGCGGCTACTCGCCAGCTGGATCGGGTCGGGAGCCAACCGGTGATGTAATCGGTGGTCGGTACAGCGCGCCCGCCGACCCGCGAAAGGGTTTCCCCTAATGCAAGCAGGTCTGGATTTATTAGTATGTGCTTATTTCCAAGGAGTTCACCATGATGCCCACCCGTCGCAAGACACTTCAGCACGGTGCCATCGTCGCCGCGCTGCTGGCCACCACCGGCCTGTTCCCGCAGTTTGCCCACGCGTTCAATGCCAAGGCATTCGAAGCCAGGAGCCTGGCCGATGTGCTCAAGGCCCTCGGTGCCGGCGCCCCGGTTGAAAGCAAGGACGTTGTCATCACCGGGCCCGACATCGCCGAGAACGGTGCGGTTGTCCCGCTGGGTGCCAGCACCGCTTTGCCCGGCGTCAAGCAACTGCTGGTGCTGGTCGAGAAGAACCCCAGCGCGCTGATCGCGGTGTTCAACATCACCGAGAGCATCGACAGCAATATCCTCACACGCGCCAAGATGGGGCAGTCGTCGGATGTGTATGCCGTGGCGGTCATGAACGACGGCAAGGTCCTTTTCGCCAAGAAGGAAGTCAAGGTCACGCTCGGCGGCTGCGGCGGCTGACGCCCGGGCCCGATTCAACTCAACCCATCACCAGATTCAGGAGTTCACCATGGCAGATCCGATGCGTATACGGGCCCAGGTCGCGGGTGGCAATGCCACCGTTCGCGTCCTGATGGCGCATGAGATGGAAACCGGCCAGCGCAAAGACGCGGCGGGCAAGACCATTCCGGCGTGGCACATCAGCGATGTCACCGCCACCCACAACGGCAAGACGGTACTGACCGCCGAATGGGGCCCGGCAGTGGCCAAGAACCCGTTCCTGCAGTTCACCGTCAAGGGCGCCAAGGTCGGCGACAAGATCGCGGTCAGCTGGAAGGACAACAAGGGCGACAGCCGCACCGACGAGGTGACTGTTTCCTGAGTCAATTTCCGCTCCTGGTACGGGCACTGCCGGTGTCCCCGGTTTTCCCCCGCAACCCCTTTTCGGAGACACGATGATGAAGAAATACAAGCTGTTGCTTGCAGCCGCGGTGGTGGTGTTCGCGCACAGCGGTGCATCGGCCCAGAAGTCCACGGCCGACGGCATCGCCGAGTACCGGGCGATGCTCGCGGATGGCAATCCTGCTGACTTGTTCGAAGCCAAGGGCGAGGGCTTGTGGAAGCAAAAGCGCGGCCCGAAGAATGCGTCGCTGGAGCAGTGTGACCTCGGCAAGGGCCCCGGAATTGTGGCCGGCGCTTTCGTCGAATTGCCACGTTATTTCAAGGATACGAACCGGGTGCAGGACTTGGAGTCGCGCCTGCTGACCTGTATGGAAACCCTGCAGGGCTTCAGTTCCGCCGAGATCGCCAAGACCGCGTTCGGGCGTGGCGAGCAGGTCAATGTCACGGCGCTGACGGCCTATCTGTCCGCCGAATCACGCGGCTTGAAATTCAACCTGCCGCACGACACGGTGCAGGAAAAAACCATGTACGAAGTGGGCAAGCGCCTCTTCTTCATGCGGGCGGGCCCGCACGACTTCTCCTGTGCGTCCTGCCACAGCGAAGACGGCAAACGCATCCGCCTGCAAGACCTGCCCAATCTGACCAAAAACCCCGGCGCCGGTTCCGGTTTCGGCGCCTGGCCGGCGTACCGCGTGTCCAACGGACAGATGTGGGGCATGCAGTTGCGCCTGAACGACTGTTACCGCCAGCAGCGCTTCCCCTACCCGCTGTTCGGCAGTGATGCCACCATCGCGCTGGGCATGTACCTCGGTGTCAACGGCAAGGGCGGCGAGTCGATCGCACCGGCCATCAAGCGATAAGGAATCCGGACCATGACACTTTCCATTCGTTTCCTGGGGCCGCTGCTTGTGCTCGGGCTCACCAGTTGTGCTGCAACACCTTCCGGCGCGGATCTCGACAAGCTCACGGCCGAAATCGTCAAGGCATCCTTCCGGGACGAGGCCCTGATCAAGGTGGACCGGCTGCAGCAGGACGATGCCAACCGCGAGTGCAGCGCCGCGGACGTCGCCGGCATGCCGATCGACGAGAAGATCGGCAAGGCGATCGAGTCCGCAAACATGAAGTCCATCCGCTGGCCCGGCGACGGCAAGTTCCTCGGCGACTGGCGCGAGGGCGAGCGAATCGCCCAGAGCGGCCGTGGCATGACCTGGACCGACGACTCCGCACAGGCTAACGGCGGCAATTGCTACAACTGCCACCAGATCGACAAGAAGGAGATCTCCTACGGCACGATCGGCCCAAGCCTGTACAACTACGGCAAGATCCGCGGTGTCAGCGACCCCGACAGCGCCGACTCCAAACCGATTGTGGAATACACCTGGGGCAAGATCTGGAACTCCAAGGCCTATAACGCCTGCTCCAACATGCCACGCGCCGGGCATATGGGCATCCTGAGCGAAGCGCAGGTGCGCCACATAGTGGGTTTGCTGCTCGACCCGAAGTCGCCGGTCAACCAGTAACAGCACGATTCATCCCGGCCCGGCCATGCCCGGGCCTTGTTTTGGACCATTAAATCAGTGCTTGCTCATTCATTGAACTAAAGACCATGGACCTGACAAAACGTGAATTCATGCAGGTGCTGGGCGCCGGCACCATGGCCGGCATGGGGCTGGGCCGGTACGCCGATGCGCAGGCAGCCACGGCGGAGCGCGGTCTGTACGACATCGGCCAGTTCGGCTCGGTCTCGTTTCTGCACCTGACCGACTGCCATGCGCAGCTCAAGCCAATCCACTTCCGGGAACCGAACGTCAACCTGGGTTTCGGCACGATGAAGGGCCAGTTGCCCCACCTGGTGGGCGAACACCTGCTGCGCACGGCCGCGGTGCGGCCGGGGAGCGCCGAGGCGCACGCGCTGACCTACCTCGACTTCGAGAAGGCTGCGCGGCGTTATGGCAAGGTCGGCGGTTTCGCCCACCTGGCGAC
>JANOUM010000815.1:0-20440 GCA_031416855.1 Rhodoferax sp.
CGTTTTTTGAGTTCCAGTCTGCCGGGCTCCTTGTTCAGCCTTCCTGAACCGGTGATTGATGCCGACCCTGGCGACTTCGTTGCCCTGTCGGGGACTTTTGTCGGGTTTGATAATGGAGTCATCGGCGATCCGACTGACAACTTTTTTTCTTTGTTGTTTTCATTCAATTCGTCTTTAGGTGAAACACTCTTGCTCGATGATTTTTCAATCGTCTGCACTTCATGCCCGCCTGGGGTGGTGCCTGAGCCTGGCACGTTGGCGCTTGTTGGTTTGGCACTCGCTGGTGCCGCCACCGTACGTCGCCGCAAAGCCCAGTAAACGGGTATTGGGTCAGGTTTCATCAGGGCGGGTAAATTCCCCGCCCCTTGGGGCGTAATCTTGAGGGATGAGCCAATACATAAACAAGAGTCACAACGTCACGGCCTTGCTGTATCACCTGGGATTTCCGGCGAAATACAGAAGGGCTGTATTTGACGATGATGTTGATGGCGTACTGAAGGAAGTGTGCCTCGGGATAGAACAGAGATACGAGATCAAGTTTTTGGAGATAGGCACGGACAAAGACCACGTTCATTTTCTAGTGCAATCGGTACCCCGATACAGCGTGACGAAGATTGTGACGATGCTCAAAAGCATAACGGCGAAAGAGATATTCAAGCGCTGCCCGCAAGTGAAGAAGAAGTTGTGGGGAGGGGAGTTCTGGACCGATGGATATTTTGCTAGCACGGTAGGAAAGCACGGAGACGAAGCGACGATAGGCAAGTACGTAAAGAATCAGGGACAAGAATATCAACAACTACATTCAGATTTTCAGCCAGGGCTGTTCTGAATACCCCGCCCCTCTGGGGCGGGGATTTTTATTGGCTGCGCACCCACCTGCCCGACCGGGATTCGTGGCACGTCTGGACCAACTTCGAGTTCATCGACGACCAGGGCAAGGTCAACGAGTCGACGCACTGGTGCTCTGCCCTGCTGGCTTGTTCTTGGTCGAGATCAAGCGTCGGCCAGGCGTTCTCAAGGGCACCGTCGACCCCAGCAGTTTCCGGTTGCCGGACGCTCGAGTCAAAATAATGGTCGTTAATCGGGAAAACCCGTAAGAATTTTTTTATTACTTGGTGGTACAATTTTTAAGTTCCATCAAATCAACGAGGCTTCCATGGACTTTCGATTCAATGATGAGCAACGTGCGCTGCAGGATGTCGTGCGGCGTTTCGTAGAGAAAGAGATGCCCAAAGAACGCGTGGCCGAGTGGGACAAGAACGAAGAATTCCCCCCAACCCTGCTCGACAAGATGGCCGAGATCGGGCTCATGGGCGCGACCGTTTCCGAGCAGTACGGCGGCACCGGCGGCGGGGTGATGGAAGAAGTGATCGTGATCGAGGAACTCGCGCGGCACAGTTCGACCGTCGCACTGGCCTATGGCCTGGATGTGTGTTTCGGCGCCGTCACCCTGGAGCGCCACGGCACCCCCGAGCAGCGCCAGGAATTCCTGCCCAAACTGGTCAACGGAAGCTACCACTTTGCGCTGTCGATGACGGAGCCCGATGGAGGGACCGACATCCTGGGGGCGACCAAGACGGTCGCACGCGAAGACGGCGACGACTACGTGATCAATGGCGCCAAGGTCTACACCACCGGCATCAACATCGCCAGCCATGTGTTCGTTGTGGTGCGCACCAGCAAGGACCCGAAGAAGCCGTCGCATGGCCTGACCGTGTTTCTCATACCGAAGGACACACCGGGCATCCACTACAACAAGATCGCCAAGCTCGGATCGCGGTTCCTGCACTCCTACGAAGTCTCCTACCAGGATGTACGCGTGCACAAGAGCACCATCATCGGCACCCGCGACAAGGGCTGGCACGCCGTACTCGACACGCTCAACAACGAGCGCATCTTCGTCGCCGCCGTGTGCAACGGCCTGGGCCGCGGCGCGCTGGAAGACGCCAACCAGTACGCCCTGGACCGCAAGGCCTTCGGGCGCCCGATCGGGCAGTTCCAGGCGGTACAGCACCAGTTGGCAGACAGCCTGGTCGAACTCGACCTGGCCCAGCTGGCCACTTACCGTGCGGCATGGATGCAGGACGAGGGGCTCGACTGCTCGGTTCCTGCAGCGTCTGCCAAGTATTTCGCCTCCGAAGCGGCGTTTCGGGCTACCGACCGCGGCATGCGCGTGATGGCCGGCGCCGGCTTTACGATGGAGTACCACATGCAGCGCTACTACCGTGACGTGCGGCAACTGATCTTTGCGCCGGTCACCAACGAGATGACCAAGAACTTCATCGCGCAGGTCGGCTGCGGACAACCGCGTTCCTACTGACCCCCCCGATCGAAGGAGCGCCGCGTATGGAAGTCACGGGAACCCAGACCATTCCAGGCGTGCTGCAGGAACAGGCGCGCCTGCAACCGGACAAGGAATTCATCGTCTTTGAGGGCGCCGACGGCCAGGTCACGACACTGAACTACCGCGCTTTCACCGAGCGTGTCAACCAGCTCGCCAACGCGCTGATCGACGACGGCGTGCGGGCCGGCCAGACGGTGGCGCTGATGGTGTCAACCTGCCCTGAGTTCCTTATTTCCTGGCTGGCGATCAACCAGGCCGGTGCGGTGATGGTTCCCGTGAACGTGTTCTACGCCGCCGACGAGCTGCAGTACCTGCTGAACAACTCCGACAGTGTCGGCTTCATCAGCGAGCCCCGGTTCATTGGCCTGTTCAACGAGGTCGCGGCGGTTTGCCCGGGCGTATGCGTCCGGATTTCCACCCGAATCGGCACGGGTACCGACGGATTCCGGCTGTTGCCCGACATCCTGGCCAGCGCGTCGTCCGACTGCAGGATGGTCGCCGTGGCACCGGAGGCGCCGTCCCAGATCGTCTACACCTCGGGTACCACATCGCGGCCCAAAGGCGTGGTCATCAGCCACCGGAGCTCCCTGACCCAGGGCATCTCCGTGGCCATGCTGCTGGGCATGACGGGCTCGGAACGCACCTGCGTCGTTTTGCCACTGTTTCATGTTAACGGACAATATGTCGGCGTCATGCCGACCCTGACGGTCGGCGGGACCATCGTGCTGATCGAGCAGTACAGCGCGACCAACTTCTGGCTTCAGGTGCGTCGCCACCAATGCACGCTGATGAGTATCGTGCCGATGCAGTTGCGCACCATGTTGGCCCAGCCCGCGCACCCGGACGATGCCCGCCATAACGTCCGTTTTTCGTTCTACGCGTTGCTGACCACTGACGACGAGTGGGAGCAGTTCGAGACCCGTTTCGGCGTCAAGCTGGTCGAGGGATATGGTCTGTCGGAGACCTTGGGCATCTGCTCGTCCAACCCGGTCGTGCATGGCGTGACCAAGCGCCACTGCATCGGCCTGCCAACACTGGGCCGCGAAATGCGGGTGGTGGACGACTCCTTCCAAGACCTGCCCGTGGACGCGGTGGGCAAGATCCTGGTGCGCGGCGGCGCGATGTTCTCGGGCTACTACAAAAACCAGCAAGCCACCGACGCCTGCCTGCGCGATGGCTGGTTCGACACCGGCGACAACGGGTCGATCGACCGCGATGGGTACTTCCACTTTTTCGACCGCTCCAAGGACGTCATCAAGCGCGCCGGCGAGAACATTGCGGCCAGCGAGGTCGAGCGCGTGCTCAACGAGCATCCGAAGATCTTCGAATCGGCGGTGATTTCGGTGCCGGATCCGTTGCGCGACGAGGCGATCAAGGCCTTCGTCGTGTTACGCCCTGGCGAATCCATGACAGAAGAAGAAGTCCGCGCCTGGTGCGCGCGCCACCTGTCGAAGTTCAAGGTGCCTTCGTTTTGCGAGTTTCGACCGTCGCTGCCGCACACCAGCATCGGCAAGATCATGAAATATGTCCTCAAGTTGGAACAAAAAAATGCCTCCAAGCACTGATGCTTCAGCGGTGGCGGACATTGCGCTGGCGCAGGTCCGGGAGCTCTACACCAGCATGTACCGCATTCGCCAGTGCGAAGACCAGCTCAACACGGTCTTCGCCAAGAACCTGTTTCCCGGCTACATCCACTCCTACCTGGGCCAGGAGGCCTGCGCCGTGGGTGTTTGCGCCGCCCTGCGCCAAGACGACTGCATCGTCTCTACCCACCGGGGGCGCGGGCACTACCTCGCCAAAGGCATGGCGCTCAAGCCAATGATGGCCGAAATGTTCGGCAAGGCCACCGGCATCGGTGGCGGCCGCGGCGGCGAAATGCATGCGGCCGATCCGCCCAACGGGATCCTGGGCGGCAATGGCATCGTGGGCGGGGGCATCCCGTATGCCGCCGGGGCTGCCTATTCAGCGGTGCTCGACGGCGCCGACCGCGTCACGGTCGCCTTCTTCGGCGACGGTGCAAGCAACCAAGGCGCGTTCCACGAAACCCTGAACATCGCCGCCGCATGGAGGCTGCCATTGCTCTTCGTCTGCGAAAACAACATGTACGCTGAGATGACGCCATTCAAGGACACCGTCAACGAGACCGACATCGCCCGGCGCGCCGTGGGTTACGGCATCCCGGGTGTAGTGGTCGATGGCAATGATGTGCTCGCGGTACTCGCGGCGGCCCGCACGGCGGTCACGCGCGCCCGTGCCGGAGAAGGCCCGACCCTGCTTGAACTCAAGACCTATCGCGCTGGCGGCCACTTCCAGGGCGATCCGTGCAAGTACCGCACGCGCGAAGAAGAGGCGTTGTGGCAAGCGCGTGACCCGCTGCCGCAGTTTCGTGCCGTGGCCCTGCAGCGGGGCGCCTTCAGCGAGTCTGAACTGGCCGCGCTCGAAGCCACACTGACCGCTGAGATCACCGAAGCGATCGACTTCTCGCTGGCCAGCCCGGACCCGGACCCGTCCAGCGCGCTCGACCATGTCTACGCGCCTTAGGCCCACACTCCCGAAAGTCCCATGACCATCCGAACCTATTGCTGGGCCATCGTCGACGCCATGCGCGAAGAGATGGAGCGCGACAAAAACGTGTTCCTGATCGGCGAAGACGTCGCCGCTGCGGGTGGCGCATTTGGTGCCTCGCGCGGGCTGCACAAGGCATTTGGCCCGCTGCGCGTGCGCGACACACCAATCAGCGAGGAGGTGATCGTCGGCCTGGCCGTGGGCGCTGCGATGACCGGCAAGCGACCGGTGGTAGAGATCATGTTCATGGACTTCTTCGGCCTGTGCCTGGACCAGATCGCCAACCAGGCCGCCAAGATGCACTATCTATACAGCGGCGCCTTCCCGATGCCGATGGTGATCCGCACCAGCGTGGCCGTCGAGATGGGCATCGGCCCGCACCACTCGCAGATGCTGGAGTCCTGGGTCGGCCATGTACCCGGCCTGAAGGTGGTGATGCCGACCACGCCTCGGGATGCCAAAGGCCTGCTCAAGGCGGCGATCCGCGACAACAACCCGGTGATCTTCATCGAGCATCTGGCACTGCACCGCATGAAGGAAGAGATCGACGATGCTGAAGACCTCGTGATTCCGCTGGGCAAGGCGGACATCAAGCGCGCCGGGCGGGATGTGACCGTGGTCGCGACCGGCCTGATGGTGCAGAAGTCCCTGGACGCCGCCGCCGAATTGGCCAAGGAGGGCATCGAGATCGAGGTCATCGATCCGCGCACCATCAGCCCGCTGGACATGGACACCATCGCCGCATCGGTGCGCAAGACCAACCGCGCGCTGGTGGTCACGTCGGCCCACAAGCCGTTCGGTTTTGGCTCGGAAGTTGCCGCCGAAATCATGGACCGCGCGTTCTACGACCTGGACGTGCCGGTGCGCCGGCTGACGCCACCCTTCACGCCGCAACCCTTTGGCAAGGGCTTCGAGAAGTTCCTGCATCCCGATGCCACCCGGATCGCGGCCAACGTGCGGGAGATGTTGGCATGAGCGCAGCGCCGGGCCGCCCCCAGACTAGCTCGCACCGCAGTGCGCAGCACGGAGGTTACCTGATGAGCGCAGCGCCGGGCCGCCTCAGACTAGCTCGCACCGCAGCGCTTTACGCGGAGACAACCCGATGACCCACGCCATCTCTATCCCAAAGCTCGGTCTGACGATGGAGGATGCCACCGTGGTCGAATGGGGCTTCGCCGACGGCGCAGCAGTGGCCCGGGGCGACACACTGGTGACCATCGAGACTGACAAGATCATGTTCGACGTGGAGGCCGAACACGATGGTTATCTGCAGCGTGTCGTGCAAGTCGGTGCCAAGCTGCTGGTGGGCGACCTGGCCGGTTACCTGCACCCGAGCGCGGAGGCGGCATTGGCCGCAGGTCGGCTTCCCGCGGCATCGGCCGCCGCCGGCGCACCTGCGGCGGAGGTTACCGCATCCACCCCGGCCCCTGCACACCCGGCCAACCTCGTCGCTGGCAATGACGCCAGCGGCCGGCGCTTGATGGCCTCGCCGGTGGCACGGCAACTCGCCAGCAAGCGTGAGCTCGATCTGGCCAGCGTGACCGGTTCCGGCCCCGGTGGCGTGATCCTGAAGCGAGACGTGGAAGCGGCACCAGCGCGAACTGCCCCGCCTGCGCAGGCCAGCATCGCCGTGGCGGCAACGGCAACGGCAGCGGCAGCGGCAGCGGCCACCACCACCATTGCCCCGGGCACGCTCACGCGTCGCCCGATGACGGCGATGCGCAAGGCGATTGCCAAGCGCATGATGCAGAGTCTGGCGACCAAGGCGCAGATGACCGGTTTTGGTCGCGTCGACATGGCCGAGGTCACTAGGCTGCGCGAAACGCTGGTCGCCGCCGCCGACACGCTGGGTGTGCGCATCACTTACACCGACATCGTGCTCAAGGCCGCCGCCACCGTGCTGGCCGCCATGCCAGAGATGAACGCCTGGATCGACGGCGACGACATCGTCAGTTGGAACGCAGTCAACATCGGCCTGGCGGTGTCGGTCAACGGCGGGCTGATCGTTCCGGTGATCCGCCATGTGGACCAACTGACGCTGGTGGAGTTGTCGCGCGAGCGGCTGGCCCTGATCGACAAGGCCCGTGCTGGCAAGTTGACCCGCGACGATGTCGACGGCGGCACCTTCACGCTGAGCAATTTCGGCAGCTACGGTGGCGACTTCGAAACCCCGATCCTGAACGCGCCACAGTCCGCGCTGCTGGGTATCGGACAGATCAGCGATGAAGCCGTGGTGCGGGACAAGCAGATCGTGATCCGGCCCATGATGTCGATCAGCCTGACCTTCGACCACTGCCTGATCGACGGCGCGATGGCGGGCGAGTTCCGGGCCCGCTTCAAGGCACTGCTGGAGCAACCCGCGCTGTTGCTGGCACGGCTGCGCTGAACCCGATGAACCCGAATTTCGCCTTCGACACCGCGCGCCTGGGCCAGGTCCTGTGCGAAGGCCGCTGCGCGGTCACGGCAGCCGAGGTCGAGCGCTTCCGCCGCCTGATGGGTTACCCGGCGACACCCGACGGCCAGCAGCCCGTCACACCGCCGAGCATGGGCCTGACCTACGGCCTGCGCCTGGGCTGGGAAAACGCGATTTTTCCACCGGGCGCCATCCGCATGGGCGACGAGGATGTATTTGGCGTGCCGGCCCGCGTCGGCGACGAGTTGCTGACGCAGTTTCGCATCGTCGAAAAATTCGAGCGCAAGGACCGCAAGTTCATGAAATACGAGATGCGCACCTGCAACCAGGCGGGCGCACTGGTGTGTTGCGTCAGCTTCACGGCGATCGTCCCATGACGCAGGCACCGACACCGGTGCGGGTCGGCGATGCCCTGCCGGCCTGCGACATCCGCATCACACAGGAGCTGATCGACAGCTACGCCGCGATCTCGGGCGACTTCAATCCGATCCATGTCGACGCCCAGGCGGCCGCGGCATCTGCCTTCGGCGGGACCATCGCCCACGGCTGCATTCCGATGGAGCCGGTGTTCCGGTCGATCCTGCGCTGGCGCAATTTGGAGGCTTTGCCGCCCGATACCGCGATCCGCCTGCGCTACCGCGCACCATCGCGCCCGGGCGATGTCATCCGCGCGGATGCCAAGGTGTCCGGCGACAACACCCTGAACGGACGCCGGGTGGTAGTGCTCAGCTTTGTCTGTGTGAACCAGCGTGGCGAGCGCGTCATCGACGGCGAATGCGACCTGATCCTATGAGCACCGCACGGCCGCCCGAAGCTGCTCAGCACCGCAGCACGTTGAGCGAAGCTACCCCCATGACCATGGCGGCGCCCCGGCACCTCGTGGTCATCGGCGGCGGTATCGGTGGTTACACCGCAGCGATCCGCGCGGCGCGCGAAGGCCTTGCCGTGACGCTGATCGAAGCCGGCGCGCTGGGCGGAACCTGCCTCAACGTGGGCTGTATTCCCACCAAGAGCCTGCTGCACCAGGCGCACCAGTTCCGCCAGTTGGCCGCATTGACCCACTTCGGCGTCGACCCGGCGTCACTGAAAGTCGATTTCGGAGTGGTGATGCGCAAGAAGGACCAGGCAGTTCAGAAACTGGTGCGCGGCGTCGCCACCCTGGTCAAACGCAACCGTATCACCCTGGTGCAGGGCAGCGCCGAGTTTGTCGACGCCAGGACTCTGCGGGTGCGCGAAACCGGCGCACTGCTGAGCGCCGACCTGATCGTTATTGCCAGCGGTTCCGAGCCGATCGTGCCGCCCATCCCCGGCGTGGAACTCGACGGCGTGGTAACCAACGAAGGCGCGCTGGCGCTGACCACCCTGCCCCGGCGGGTGCTGATCATTGGCGGTGGCGTCATCGGCGTCGAGTTTGCCCAGATCTTCAGCGACCTGCGTGTGCAGGTCACGGTGGTGGAGAAGATGGAACGGCTGGTGCCGGAAGAAGATGCCGACGTCACCGCGGTACTGCAACGCAGCCTGGCCCGGCACGACGTGGACATCGTGACCGGCAGCAGTGTGTCGGCGATCCGGCGTGTGGACAGCGGGCTGAGTGTCAGTTGTTCAACACCGGCTGGGGAGCGCGAGGTGGTCGCGGACTGCGTGCTGGTCGCCGTCGGCCGCCGACCGCGCTGGAAAGACCTCGCACCCGAACGCGCCGGCATCACGCTGCAGGGCGGCGCGATCGTCACCGATGACTACTGCCGCACGGTCGTCGACCATGTGTATGCGGTGGGCGATGTGCGCGGTGGCCTGCTGCTGGCCCACAAGGCGGCGGCTGAGGCCGAATGCGCGGTAGCACACATGCTGGGGCAGGCCTGGAGCATGGCCACGCGGCTGGTTCCGCGGGCGGTCTACACCGCGCCTGAAATCGCCGCTGTCGGCCTCACCGAGGCACAGGCCCGTGCGCAACACCCCCGGCTCAAGATCGGCAGATTTCCGTTTTCCGCCAGCGGCAAGGCGATCGCCAGTGAGGACACCGATGGCTTCGTGAAGATCATGGCCGACGGCGACACCGACCAAGTGGTGGGCATCGCCATGGTCGGCCCGGATGTCACCAACCTGTTGGGCGAAGCCACGCTGGTGCTGCAGATGGAGCTGACCCTGCCCGCCCTGATGGAAACCATCCACGCCCATCCCACGCTGACCGAAGCCCTGATGGAGGCCGCCCACGACGCATTCGATGGCGGGGCCATCCACCTGCCGCCGCGTGTTGCCGCCGAAACCGGCATTGCTGCAACCCGCTAACCTGCCAACCCGCCAACCCGCTGACAACCCGGAAGGAAGACCCATGAAAGCTGCCAACTACAACACGATCAAGCTGGAGGTCCAGGGTGCGATTGCGCGCCTCACGCTGACGCGGCCCGACAAGCTCAACTCGCTCGACCCCGAAATGCTCGACGAGCTGCTCGATGCCCTGGGAACGCTGCAGGGCAATGGCGCGCTGAACGCGATGATCCTCACCGGCAGCGGGCGCCTGTTCTCAGCCGGCGTTGACCTTGGCACGCCGTTCTTCATGGAGAACGTCACCGATACCTCGATCTTTTCCGGCACCCGGCTGCTTAATTCCCAGCACCGTGTGATCGAAGCCCTGTATGGCGCACCGTTCGTGACCATCGCCGCCATCAATGGCGACGCCTGCGGCGGCGGTGGCCTCGGCTTGGCGATGGCGTGCGACATGCGCATCTCAGTGCGCAAGGCGCGTTTCTGGATGGTTCCGATGATGCTCGATGTGATCCAGGACTTTGGCCTGAGCTGGCTGATGCAGCGCCAAATTGGCGTCTCCCGCACGATGCAGATGGCGGTGCTCGGCAGCCCGATCCCGGCCGAGCAGGGCCTGTCGTGGGGCATGCTGAACGAACTCGTCGACGACCAGCCGGCGCTGGAGGCGCGCATGGATGCGCTGTCGCAGCACCTGGGCAGCATGGGTTCGGACGCGTTGCGCATGCTCAAACTGATCATCCGCAACGGCATCAACAGCGGCCTGCACGAACAACTCGGCGTCGAGGCGGTGGCCAACGGCCTGACCTTCCAGTCGCAGGAATTCAAGAACAAGAAGGCGGCTTACCTGAACAGTTTCAAGAAGGGCAAGACATGAAGACCACGATGCGCGCGATGCGACTGCATGAGGTCGATGGCCACGGCGTCCTGCGGCTCGACAGCGATGTGCCGGTGCCCTCCCCCGGCGCGGGCGAGGTGTTGCTGGCGGTGCGGGCCTGCGGCCTGAACCAGGTCGACTTGCTGACCCGCGATGGCCAAACGCCGCAGACCCCACCCATGCCCCATATTTCGGGCACCGAGGTGGCGGGCGACGTCGTGGCCGTGGGGCCTGGCGTCAAGAAGTGGACCGCGGGTGACCGCGTGGTAGTCGACCCGATCCTGAGCTGCGGCGAATGCACCTTCTGCCAGGTCGGGGCGACCAACATGTGCCTGCGCGGGCGCGTGTTCGGCGTGCAGACCCCGGGCGGTTATGCGGAGTACACCGTGGCACCGGCCAGCCAGTTGCTGCCCCTGCCCGCGTCGCTGTCGTATGCCGAGGCCGCAGCCGTGGCAGTCACCGGCCCGACCGCCTGGCACATGCTGCGCCGGCGCGCTGACATCCGCATCGGCGAGGACGTGCTCATCATTGCCGCCGGTTCGGGCATCGGTGTGCTGGGCATGCAGATTGCCGCCACCGCCGGCGCGCGGGTGATTGCTACCGCTGGCAGCGAAGACAAGATGCGCCAGGCGCGGGACATGGGCGCGCAGTTTGTGGTCAACCACCGCGACCCGTCCTGGCCGGAGCAGATCCGCAAATGGACTGGCGGTCGCGGCGTGGATGTGGTCTTCGAACACGTCGGCGAAGCCACCTGGGAGGGCAGCCTGCGGGCCCTGGCGCGTGGTGGCCGACTCGTCACCTGTGGTGCCCATTCGGGCCCCGCGGTCAACATCAACCTGTGGCACCTGTTCATCAAGGAGCACACCGTGATCGGCTCCTTCGCCGGCGCGCGCCGTGACTTCCTGGACATCATGCACATGGTCGAGCAGCGCAAGGTCCGACCGGTGATCCAGCAGGTGTTCGCGCTGCAAGACATCCCCCAGGCCCAGGCGCTGCTGGGCAGCCGCCAGGTGTTCGGCAAGCTGCTGATCGACCCGACGCTTCCGGGCTGATCGACAGTCGCACTTTCCAAGCGCAGCGCGGCAATGCGGCCACCAACCAACCCGAAAGGTTTCCCATGCAAATAGACGTGCTCAAGATCATCGAGCAGGACCCGCGCCGCAAGACCCTCAAGGAGGACTTCACCCAGAGCCGTGGCTGGTGGGCCCCGTTTTGGGATGACTTCCTGGCCCTCGACGTCGAGATGTTCGAGGCCTTCCTCGAATTCGGTTCGGTTGCCTGGAAGAAAGGCCACCTGCCGCCCAAGGTCAAGGAGTTCATCTACGTGGCGATCGACTGCGCCACCACGCACATGTACGAACCGGGGCTGCGCATCCACCTGCGCAATGCGTTCAAGTTCGGCGCTACCAAGGAAGAGATCATGGAGGTCTATGAGCTGGTGGCGACCATGGGTATGCACACCGTGTCGCTGTCCGTTCCGATCCTGATTGAAGAGCTGCGCGCCGCCGGACAGGAGGTGGACATGGCCCTGTCTCCCGTGCAGCAAGAGCTGAAGGACCAATACATCGCCGCGCACGGCACCTGGGCGCCGTACCTGGAGGAATTTCTGGTGCTCGACGTGGAGCTTTTCCGGGCCAACCTGCACTTCACGACCGTGCCCCTGAAGAAGGCCCATATCGAGCCGAAGATCAGAGAGTTCGTCCTGCTGGCCGTCGATGCGGCCGCCACGCATCTACACGAGCCGGGGGTACGCCAGCATATCCGCAACGCCATCCAGCTCGGCGCCACCCGCCACGAAATCATGGAAGTCCTCGAGCTGGTATCGATTCTGGGCATGCACACCATCTCGATGGGCGTGCCGGTCCTGACCGACGAGCTGCGCTCGGCCCCCACCAGCGCCAAATAAGGAAACCGAAATGAACACCCTGTCCCAACGCATCGCCAGCTTCACGGCGGCACTCGAATTCGACCAGATCCCGGCGCAGGTCCAGGAGAAATCCAAGGTCAGCCTGCTGCACAACCTCGGCGTGGCCCTGGCCGGCGAATCGCTGCTAAGCGCCGCCACCACCCGGTATGCGCTGGCACTCGGCGAGCAGGGCCCGACGGCAAGCGCACGCCTGTTGCTGAGCGGGCACTCCGTCACACCCGACACGGCGGCCTTTGCGAACGCGGCGCTGATGCATGCGCGCGCGCAGGACGATGTGTACTTCCCGGCGCTGACGCATGTCGGAGCGATCATCACGCCGGCAGTGCTGGCGGTCGGTGAGCAGCTCGGCAGTTCCGGCAAGGAGATGCTGACCGCGCTGGTGGCCGGCTACGAGGCGGCCGGAGCAATCGGCCAGAACTTTGCCAGGCGCACCACCGCGCGCGGTTTCCGGGCCAGTGGCATCTTCGGCGGTTTCGGTGCCGCCACCGCGGTGGCTCGGCTGCTGCGCCTGGACGCGCACGCCACCGCCAATGCCATCGGTATCGCCGCCAGCACTGCCTCTGGGGTCAGCCAGACCTGGGTCGCGGGCACGCAGGAGTGGCAGTTCCAGGTCGGCATGGCGGCCCGCAACGGCATCCTCGCGGCACGGCTGGCCGCAGTGGGCGGCACCGGCGCGCCCGATGCGCTGGAGGGAGTCGCGGGTTTTTATGCCGCCTTCATGGGCGACCGGGAGTCGACCGCTGACGTGGGCCGGGACCTCGGGTCCACCTGGCGCAGCCTTGACGTGACCTACAAGCCGTATGCGGTGTGCGCCATCCTGCAGGCACCGGTGCAACAGGCGATGGCCCTGGCACGCCAGCATGACCTGCAGCGCGGCGACATCCGCGCGATCCGCCTCACGCTGAACCCGACCGAAGCCGCGTATCCCGGCACCGATTCCACCGGCCCCTACAGCGACACCGGCGCCACCCTGATGAGCGCCCAGTTCTGCCTGGCAGTGGCGCTGGGAGACAGGAAGTTCACCGGCGCGGACCTGCGCCGCTTCGCCGACCCGCACCTGCAGCCGCTGATCCGCAATGGCCGGGTGCTGGTGGATCCCACCCTGGGGACGCGCTGCTTCATCCTCGAGGTCGATCTGGCCAATGGGCAGACGCTGCGCCATGCCTCACAGGCCGATGGTGAACCTTTCAACTGGACCCGCTCGGAAGTGATCGACAACCTGCGCGCCATGCAGGACGAACTGCCCATCGACCCACAGGGTCTCGCGCGGTTCTGCGACACCGTCCTGGACGTCGAAAACCGCAGCGTGCGCGAGATCGTATCGGCCTGCGTCGTGGGGACGCGCTGAGCCGCCGGAGCGGGCTTGTGAACATGAACGAGGTGCTCGCTGACCAGCTCGCGTCGGCCCTCGATGCACTGCGCGCGGCGCGCACCAAAGGCGTCGACTGGATGCTTGCGCGGCTGGACGCCGACGGGCGACCGGCTGGTTCGGAGCGCTTCAATAACTACTACCGACTGCCCTGGAGCCTGGCGCTGGCCGGACAGCGCGACCGTGCCGCGGCAGTACTGGCCTGGATCGCGCACAACGCCCTGGACGCAAGCGGTGATCTGCGAGCCGGTGCGCCCCGTGCTCCCTTCCTGGGTGCGATTGCCTCGTATCCGCTGCCGCAGATCGCGATCGGTGCCTGGCATCTGGAACGTTACGACCTGGCCCGCACCATCATGGCCTTCGTGCGGTCGTCCATGGTCGACCCGCACACCGGAGGCGCGTATTCCGAGCGGCCCGAGTTGCGCCATACGCGGCGCACCGATTTGCTGTGCACCGCGCAAGTCGGGCTGGCCGCGATGACGGTCGGCGACGACACGCTGGCGGATGGCTGCTACCGCTGGACGCACGACCTGCTCAGCATGCAGCCGGACTTGCCGCGACGCCTGTACCCCTGCCGTATCGGTGCGCAGCTCCTGACCACGGCCGATCCCAGGCACCGCGCATGGGATGTGGTGACCGACTTTCACCTGCCATTTCAGCAGTTCTACAACCCGGGCATTGCCGCTGCCTTCCTGGGCCGCTACGGCGCATTCAGAAACCACGCCACGGCCCGCGAACTGGCCCGAACGACCCTGCACCTGAATGTCGAGGGCGCGGCGTTGCAGTTCGACCATGCCGTGAACGCCCAGATCTGCAAGTTCGGCTGGGGTGCCGCGGTGCTGCTGGAGACCGACGCCTGCCCCGGGCATGCCGCGCAGGCGCTGCGGATGGCGCGCTGGTTCGTCGAATCCCAGCATGCGGACGGTCATTGGGCGCCATCAGGATTTCTGGTGCCCCAACCCGATGACGCCGACAAGCTGCCCAAGACAGCCGAGCACGTCCTGCATGTGGTCACCCTGATCGGCGCGCTGGCGGCCCACGCCGTGTCCCTGGCCAAGCCCGGCCACGCACTGCGCGGCACGCGATGAGGCGTCATTTCAGAGCGTCGCGCCGTTCAGCCAGTCCTTCGTTCCCGTCACTGAAAAAGCCATTTGTCAGAACGGCGCTATCGCGCTCCAGCGATCGAGCGCGGAATCTGCCTTGTCCGGGTTCGTTCCAGATTTCCACGCGAATGGTTTCTCCGGGAAAAAGTGGCGCGGAAAAGCGGGCACCAAGTTGATGCAATTGCCCGGGGCTTTCGGCGAAGCAAGTCCGCACAATGGCACGGGTCGCCATGCCCAAGGTGCACAAACCGTGCAGGATAGGCTGCGCAAAGCCAGCCGCCGCGGCCACAACAGGGTCCGCATGCAGTGGATTCCGATCGCCCGAGAGCCGATACATCAGAGCGGACTGCGTTAACGTCGGGAGGTCAAGCACGTACTGCGCGGGGCTCGCCGGCGCGGCGGCGACTCGGGTCGGCGGTCCGGGCGGACCGCCAAAACCACCTGCTCCACGCAGAACCAATGATGAAGTCAGTGTTGCGAGTAGAACGCCCGAAGCGTCGTCAAACACATTGCGCTCGATGACCAACACGGCGTCCCTGTCCAGCCCCTTGTCGTAGATCTCGGCCACGCGCGTGACGCCGGTTACCGAGCCGCTGGAAGGCAGCGGCGCGAACAAGCGCATCGTTTCCTCGCCATGCAGCAGGCGGCGAGAATCCAATCCAACATCGGCGTGTTGGAGCCAGAAGCCCGGATAACCCAACACCAGCGCCATCGACGGAAAGGCCTGCAATCCGTCTTCATAGACATACCGCAAATCGCCTTGGTCGAGCGGCAAACCGCCACAGCCGATGCCCAAGGCATACAGAATGGTGTCCCGGTCGCAGTAGGTCTGCTGGGTGTCTGGAATTTTCCAGGACTTGAGTTTGTGGTAGTCGAGCATGTCACCCCGGCCGTGATTGCGCTAAATCGCCCCGGCACCGCGCAGCGCGGCAATTCGGTCGCTGCCATAGCCCGCCCAATCGGCCAGCACCTCATCCGTGTGTTCGCCGATCTTGGGCGGTGGCCTGCGGATCGACGCTGGCGTGCCGGACAGGCCGATGGTCAAACCCTGCATCGGGATTTTCCCCACCGATGGCACGTCCAACTCGATGATCTGGTTTCTGTGGCGTAGCTGCGGGTTCGCAACGACGTCGGAAATACGCGCCACCTTGGCGCACGGTACACCGGCCTGTTCCATCAAGAGCACGATTTCATCCGCGCTGTGTTGGGCGGCGAACTTTGAAACCTCCGCCTCGACGGCCTCCACGTTGCGTACGCGGGCCGCTACATCGGCGAAGCGCGGATCAGTCAGCAGGCCCGGCAGGCCTGCGACCTTGACGAAGCGCGGGAACAGGGCGTCGGTTCCAGCCGAAATATGCACCCACTCGCCATCACCGCTCTGAAAATTGTTGGCCGGGGCGACGTAGCGGTCACGGGTCCCGTTGCGCTTGGCCTCGCGACCCAGCAACAGGAACTCCGGTATGGCGGTCATGAGGAAAGAGACCGCGCTGTCGAGCAGAGAAACATCCACCACTTGTCCGATGCCGGTGTGTTCGCGCGCCTTGAGCGCGGCAAGTGTACCGATGACACCATACAAACCGGTGGCATAGTCGATCATGAAGGTGCCCGCCATGGTCGGCGGGCCATCGGCGGCCCCGGTCATCGACATCAAGCCGCTGCTGGCCTGGGCAATCACGTCGAAACAGGGCCGATTGGCGATTGGACCGTCTTGTCCGAAGCCGGAGATGCGAACCACAACCAGCCTGGGATTGAGTGCGTGCAACACATCCCAACCCAGCCCCATCGCCTCCAGCGTGCCGGGCCGGAAGTTCTCCACCAGAACGTCGCATTGCACCGCCAGGTCTTTCAAAATGGCGAGCGCTTCGGGATGGCGAAAATCCAGAGCGAGGCCGCGCTTGTTGCGGTTGTACATCATCACATAGAGACTCTCGCCTTCGATCTTCGGTGTGATGGCGCGGGTGTCTTCCCCAACGCCCTTGCGCTCAACCTTGACGACGTCGGCTCCGAGGTCTCCCAGTTGCATCGCGCAAAAGGGGCCAGAGATATAGCGGCACAGGTCAAGGACCTTGGTGCCTTGCAGCGGGCTGCGGGTAGGAGCTTGCATCTCGCTGCACCTATTGCCTGGGCAGGCCCGCGACCTCGGCAGCCTTGAGCCAGGCCGCCACTTCGTCGGCAATCAGCTTGCTGAGCACGGCGTTGGGCACCGCCATTGGCTGGCCACTCCAGGCCGCGCCGCGGGTTGCAAAGTCGGGCTCCCTGCTTGCCTCTGCGGTGTAATCATGCAGCCTGGCCGTGATCGAGGGAGGCAGGCCCGCAGGCCCATACAAATACATCCACCAGGTCTGCGCTGCCTTGGGCAGTACCTCGCCGAAGGCGGGTACGTTGGGTAACACGGCCTGGCGGGTGAAGCCCTGCGAGGCCAGCACGCGGGCCTTGCCCTGCGACACCAGCGCGTTGACGTTGTTGATGTTGTCGTAGATGACATTGACCTGCCCGCTGAGGAAGGCCTGCTGCAGCTCGGGTGTACCTTTGTAAGGAACCACCTGGATGTTGGCGCCAGCGGCCTGGTTGAATAGCAGCTGTGGCAGCGGACCAGCGCTGGTGGCCCAGTTCAGCTTGTCGGGGTTGGTCTTGGCATAGGTGATGAACTCCTGCAGATTGTTGGCCGGCACCGACGCACTGATGATCATGAACTGGGCGCCTTCGATGACCTTGGTGATCGGCGTAAAGTCCTTCGACAGGTCGAACGGCATCTTCGCCATCGTCGCTGGCAGCGACATCACCTGGCTGGTGTTGAAGCCAAGCGTATAGCCGTCAGGCGCGGCCTGCGCAACGAGCTGCATTCCGATCAGGGTCTGCGCGCCCGGCTTGTTCTCTATCACCACCGGCTGACCGGTACGCTTGGTGATGACACCCCCGATAAGACGGGCCAGGATGTCGGTCGGGCCACCCGCCGGCCAGGGCACGATGATTTTTATCGGGCGAACAGGATAGTCTTGCGCGTGGATTCGCGGGGACACCAGGGCAAACGCGAGAGCGCAGGCTGTTACAAGGTTCTTGAGCACGGATTCTCCAATCAGTTGGTAAAAGACCCATCAGTCCGGCGGTGTACAGCGCAACTGAAATCGCCGGCAGGTCGGACAGCGCGACCTCCGGCGTTGATGGTCCTTCCGCGCGTTGGCGCCGAGCGACCTGGCCGGAGTCGAGTGCTCACGGCGTCACTGAGGCTTGAGTCCGAGGTTGCGGACCAGTTCACCCGTGGTGGCGCTCTGGGCCTGAATGACCTTGAGCGCTTCGCTGCCTTCGAGCCAGCTCGATTGGAACCCGATGCCGAGCAGCTTGTCGCGTATAGCCGCGGACGTCAGCATCGCCTGCACGTCGCCTTGGATCTTGGTCAGTACCGCGGGCGGCAGCCCACGCGGGGCCAACATATGGTGCTGCAGGGTCACGAGTGGGGCGCGAATGCCGAGTTCCTGGAAGGTCGGAACATCCGGCAGCGTGCTGGTGCGGGTGCGGGTATTCACGGCCAGCGCCTTCACTGCGCCGACTTGGATGTGCTGAAGGTTCTGGGCGATGGCGTCCGCGCCGAACTGGACTTCCTGGCTCAGCAACGCCCGGGTGATCTCGGCGCCGCTCTTGTACATCACCCAGGTGAGCTTGACGCCAGCCTCCTTGGACAGCTGCTCGGTGAGCAACTGCGTCACGGTCGCCGCGCCGCCGGCGTTGAGCTGCCCAGGGCGCGAGCGCGCATATTGGACCAACTCGCCCCACGTCTTCACCGGAACGTCTTTGGCGGCCATCACGATCAACGGTACTTCGGTCAATTGCCCGATGTAGGTGAAGTCATTCATCGGGTCATAAGGCACCTTGGCCATCATGTGCGGCGTCATGGTGAGGGTGCTGTTGATCGTCATCAGCAGGGTGTAACCGTCGGGCGCCGCACGCTGCACCTCGGACGCGGCGATGACCGTGTCTCCACCCGGCTTGTTGTCG
Source organism: Rhodoferax sp. (assembly GCA_031416855.1). Lineage (GTDB taxonomy): Bacteria > Pseudomonadota > Gammaproteobacteria > Burkholderiales > Burkholderiaceae_C > CAISIP01. The sequence continues at coordinate 18,851 of JANOUM010000815.1, forward strand.
ACGATGACCTGCTGGCCCCAACGCGTCGACAGGTCCTGCGCGAACATGCGCGCCGCCACGTCCGAGCCGCCACCGGCACCGAACGGGATGACGAGCCGAACCGGCTTGGTTGGCCACGAGGGCTGGGCTGTCGCCATCAGCGGTGCGGCGGCGACCAGCGCGGCGGCGGCAATTGCTCGCGCGAACATTCTCTTTGTCGTATTCATAAGTTCTCCTTTGTGCTGACCCCATCCCGAGGAGGGGCTGGCCTGATCTTCATTCGTTCACGGTTGCCGGGCCATCCACGCGGCTGTCGGCGCTTGCGACGCAACTGTTGGCCGCGGTGGGTGACCCGTGTGCGTCAGCGCGGTCGTTGTCCGCGCGCTACTTCTCCTCGAATTTCAGTGCTGCCAGAATGGCCACGCCCGCCCGCCAGGTTCTGCGCCAACGCGGCGCCGGCGCAGCCGGCCAGCGGCCTGGCCGTGCCGCGCTGCCAGCCCGTCGGCGCGGGCAGCCACTCGGCAGCGTGCGTCCCCAGCGGCACGGCCGGCAAGGTCCATGCTGGCGGCGTGAGGCTCATACGCGCCACGGGCCGCAAGAAGCGCAGGCGGCCGAAGCCGCTGTCGCACTCCTGCAGCAGATCGGCGGGCAGCGGGTGCGCCGGCCGCAGTTGTACATCGGGTTGCTGCTGCATCCACATCGCCGTCTGCGACAGCGAAGCGCGCACCTCCCAGCTGCCGCCCTCGGTGGCACGACGCGCGAGCGCCACCATCGCCCCATACGCCGCCAGGTATCCGGTGGTGTAGTCGAGCGCCGCTACATTTGGCAGCAATTGCGGCCGCTCCAGGCTGCCCTGGCGGGTCGCCAGCCCGCTTGCAACCGCGCCCAGCTGGTCCCAGCCGGGCCGCTGCGCCCAGGGCCCTTCGTGGCCATAACAGTTCACTGAGACGTAGACGATGCCCGGGCGCTGCGCTGCCAGGTGCTCGGGCGACAGGCCGCGGCGCGCCAGCGAGCCGCTGCGGTAACCCTGCACCAGCACATCACCCTCGCGCACCATCGCCAGCAGGCGTTCGCGGTCTGCCGGCAGGTCGACATCCAGCGTCGCGCTGCGTTTGCCGTGGCCGGTGTCCATGACAAAGGTGCGCATGCTGGGCAGCCGCTGCGCGCTGATGTTCAACACGTCCGCGCCGTGCTCTGCCAACGTGCGCGAGGTGGTGGGGCCGGCGATGATACGCGTCATGTCGAGCACGCGCACGCCCGACAGCGGCCGCTCGCCCGCAGGCAGGGGCTGCGCCGGCGCGTCGCCAATCCGGCGCAGCTGCACGCAGGGCAAGCTGGAGAGCCGCTGTCCCTGCGGGTGGGCGCGCCATTCGTCGGCGCTGCGGGCATACGCACCGCACATGCCCGCGTGCGCCAGCGCGTCCTCCAGAGCCTGCGCGTCCCAGCGCGCAACCGCCGCGCGCACGGCGCCGGCGCTGCGTTCGCGCAGCCCCAGCACCCGTTCAGTGCCGGCGGCCAGGTGCTCGAGCACGCCGTGCACGAAGAACCAGCGGCCGTCGCGGGTGCGGTAGAAGTCCACCAGGGGGTTGTTGTCCGCGGGCGAGCCGCCCA
>JANOUM010000816.1:0-8902 GCA_031416855.1 Rhodoferax sp.
CCCGGCAACCGGCGCCTCGAACGGCCTGAAGATTGCCGTCTGGGCCGGCGTGTTGTTCCTGCACCTGCCGTTGGCGCTGATCATCCTGTATGCCTTCAGCAGCGAAGACAAGAGCTACATCTTCCCCCCACCGGGGCTGACGACGCGATGGTTCGCGGTGGCGCTGGAACGCGAGGACGTATGGGACGCCATGCGGCTGTCGTTCCAGATTGCCGCGTGGTCCACGGCGATCGCACTGCTGCTGGGCACCCTGGCCGCCGGAGCACTCGCGCGCAGCCGGTTCTTCGGGCGCGAGGTCATCAACCTGCTGCTGATACTGCCGATCGCGCTTCCCGGCGTCATCAGCGGGATCGCCCTGCGCTCGGCCTACCACGCGATGGACATACCGTTCAGCTTCTGGACCATCGTGGTCGGGCATGCGACCTTTTGTGTGGTGGTGGTCTACAACAACGCGGTGGCACGCCTGCGCCGCATCAGCCCGTCCCTGCTGGAGGCCTCGATGGACCTTGGTGCCAACGCGTTCCAGACCTTTCGCCACGTACTGTTGCCGCAACTCGGCTCGGCTCTGCTGGCCGGCGGCCTGCTGGCGTTTGCACTGAGCTTCGACGAGGTGATCGTGACCACCTTCACGGCAGGCCAGCAGACCACGCTGCCGATCTGGATGTTTCAGGAGCTGATTCGTCCACGCCAGCGGCCGGTGACCAATGTGGTCGCCGTCATCATGATCACCTTGACCTTCCTGCCCATCGTGGCGGCGTACTGGCTTACCCGCTCGGACGAGGACAGCCACAACCGTTGATGCCGAACCCCTGGCACCAGCACTTTTCCCACCGCAATCAAGGAGCCAAGACCATGGGACACCCCGATGACGCCCGCGTACTGTTTCAGACCGAGTTGCTGATCGACCAACAATTCGTGAAGGGTGAAGGGCAGGACGAAGCCATTCTCAATCCGGCCACGGGTGAACTGCTGTGCATGGTCCCCGAGGCCTCGCTGGAACAGGTTCACCGCGCTGTTTCCGCCGCCAGCCGGGCGTTCGGGACCTGGTCGCAAACCACCCCGGCCGAACGTTCTGGCATGCTGCTCAAACTGGCCGATGCGATCGAGTCGAATGGCGAGCAGTTTGCCCGGCTGGAATCGCTCAACTGCGGCAAACCGTATGAGCGCGCGCTGGGCGACGAGATACCGGCTATTGCCGACTGTTTTCGCTACTTCGCCGGTGCCACGCGGTGCATGACCGGGTCGATCGCCGGTGAGTACCTGAGCGGGTTCACCAGCATGATCCGGCGCGATCCGATCGGTGTCGTCGCGTCCATCGCGCCGTGGAACTACCCGCTGATGATGGCCGCCTGGAAACTGGCGCCGGCCCTTGCGGCCGGCAATACGGTGGTGCTCAAACCCAGCGAGCAGACGCCGCTGACGGCGCTGTTGTTCGCGCGCATGGCAGCGGAAATCCTGCCCAAGGGCGTCCTGAATGTGGTGTGTGGCCGTGGCACCAGCGTCGGGCAGCCGCTGGTGGAACACGCGCTGGTGCGCATGGTGTCGGTGACGGGGGACGTGGCGACCGGTCGCAAGATCCTGCAAGCCGCCTCGGGCACGCTGAAACGCACGCATCTGGAACTTGGCGGCAAGGCCCCGGTGATCGTGTTCGACGACGCCAACCTGGAAGAAGTGGTCGCCGGTGTGCGCACCTTCGGTTATTACAACGCCGGCCAGGACTGCACGGCGGCGTGCCGCATTTACGCCGGCCCCAAGATCTACGAAAAACTGGTGGCCGAACTGAGCGCCGCAGTCTCGACGCTGAAGATGGGCACGCAGGACGAACACGATGTGGAGCTCGGCCCGCTGATCTCGGATCGCCAACGCAACCGCGTGGCCAGTTTTGTCGAACGCGCCCAGATGGCCGGCCACATGGAAATCACCACCGGCGGCAAGTTGCGCCCGGGCGCTGGCTTCTTCTACGAACCGACCGTGATTGCGGGCGCGCGCCAGGACGATGAGATCGTGCAGCGCGAAGTGTTCGGCCCGGTGGTCTCGGTGACGCGTTTCAGCGATGCCGAGCAGGTGGTCGGATGGGCCAACGATTCCGAATATGGGTTGGCCTCAAGCGTCTGGACCCAGGATGTGGGGCGCGCCATGCGCGTGGCCAAGCAGCTCCAGTACGGCTGCACCTGGATCAACACCCATTTCATGCTGGCCAATGAACTGCCGCACGGCGGCATGAAGTCTTCCGGCTACGGCAAGGACATGTCCATGTACGCCCTCGAAGACTACACCGTTGCCCGCCATGTGATGGTCAAGTTGTGACGGCCAGGGGCGGCGCTGCTGCGGGCGGACAACCTGATCCGCCAGGCAACTGCTGATGGACCTGGGCCGGGCGAACACAGGCTGGTAGAGTCTGCGCCATCCCATCGCCACCGGAACCAGGCACCCGCATGAAAACCATCAAGACCTTCCCGCGCAAAGTCCGGGAAACGCCCAACACCTTCATCACCCTGCCCGACGGCACCAAATTGGCCGCGCGTATCTGGATGCCGGTGGACGCCGACACGAAGCCGGTGCCGGTGATCCTGGAATACCTGCCCTACCGCAAGCGCGACGGCACGCACGTGCGCGACGCCCTCACCCACCCCTATCTGGCCGGCCACGGTTATGCCTGCGTGCGGGTGGACATGCGCGGCAACGGCGACTCCGAAGGCCTGTTGTTCGACGAATACACGAAGCAGGAACTTGACGACGCCTGCGACGTGATCGCCTGGCTGGTGCAACAACCCTGGAGCACCGGCCGGGTCGGCATGATGGGCATCTCCTGGGGCGGCTTCAACGCGCTGCAAGTGGCCGCCTTGCGCCCGCCTGGGTTGGACGCGATCGTGACGCTGTGCTCCACCGACGACCGCTACACCGACGACATCCACTACAAGGGTGGCTGCCTGCTGAATGAAAACCTGGGCTGGTCGGCCACCATGTTTGCCTATTCCTCGCGCCCGCCGGATCCGGCGCTGGTGGGCGAACGCTGGAAGGAGATGTGGCTCGCGCGGTTGCAGGCCGAACCGCTGCTGGCCATCCCCTGGCTGGAACACCCGCACCGCGACGCGTACTGGAAACACGGCTCGGTCAACCAGGACATCGGCGCCATCCAGGCCGCGGTGCTGGCCGTGGGTGGCTGGAACGACGCCTACACCAACGCCGTGCCGCGCCTGGTGGGCAGCGTGCAATCCCCGGTCAAGGGCATCATCGGCCCCTGGGCGCACAAGTACCCGCACTTTGCGGTGCCCGAGCCGCGCATCGGTTTCCTGCAGGAGATGCTGCGCTGGTGGGACCAGTGGCTCAAGGGCATCGACACCGGCGTCGACCGGGACCCTGCGTTTCGCACCTACATCATGGACCCGCGCCGCCCCGGCGCCTCGGTCACGCAGCTGCCGGGGCGCTGGGTCAGCGACGACACCTGGCCCGGGGACCGGCATCTGATCCGCCGCCTGCACCTGAATGCGGACGGGTTGGGCGAGACCAAGGGACGGTCCGGCAAAAAGACGCTCTCGTCACCCCAGACCGTCGGCGCGGACAGCGGCGAGTACTGCATCATCTGGCTCGGCCCCGAGTTTTCCGGCGACCAGCGTCGCGACGATGCAGGCTCGCTGACCTTCGACAGCGCGCCGCTGGGCAAGGACATCGACCTCATGGGAGCGGCGGTACTGAGCCTCAAGTTAAGCGCCGACAAACCGGTGGCGCACGTGGCAGTGCGGTTGAACCAGGTCTGGCCGGATGGCGCGGTGTCACGGCTGAGTTATGCGGTGTTCAATTTGTGCCACCGTGACGGCCACGAGCACCCCCAGCCACTGGAGCCCGGCAAGGCTTACACGGTATGCATTCAGCTCGACGACGTCGCCTGCAAGGTGCCCAAGGGCCACCAGTTGCGGGTCTCGATCTCGTCGAGCTACTGGCCGCTGATCTGGCCTGCGCCGGAGCCGGTGACGCTCACAGTCCACACCGGGTCGAGTTGCATCGACGTGCCGGTGCGGCTGCCGCGCAAGGGCGAGGTAGCGCCCACGTTCGCCCCTGCCGAAGCAGCACCGGCAGTGAAGCTGGTCGAGGTGGACAAACCCTTTCACAAGCGCGAACTCAGCATCGACCAGCATACCGGCATCCAGCGCCTGGCCATCGTCGACGACTTCGGCCGCTCGACGATCGCCGAACACGGCATGACCACCTGGGCCTGCGGCCGCGAGAACTACAGCATCCACCCCGACGACCCGTTGTCGGCGCGGCAAGAATGCCACTGGAGCGAGGAGCGCTCGCGTGGCGACTGGAAGGTGCGCACCGAGACCTACTCGGCCATGACCGCCAGCAAGACCCACTGGCATGTGACCGGCACGCTGGAGGCGTACGAGGGTGACGTGCAGATACTGACGCGGAGCTGGGACAAGAAGGTCAAACGCAAGCTGGTGTAGGCCCCAGCCCCCGCGAATTGCCGACCGTGCGCCTGCTGCTCTACAAAGATCTCGATATCCGTCGCGTCAAACCGGCGTTCGCCAAGGTGCGCGCCGCGATCGAAGCCGGCGACTTCCGCAGCGCCGACGTCAAAAAACTGTCACCCACCAGGTACTGGCGCGCCAAACTCGATTACAGCAACCGGCTGCTGCTGCAGTTCGCCCGCTGGGGTGACGAAACCGTCTGTCTGGCGCTGGAGGTGATCGACAACCACGCCTACGACAAGTCGCGCTTTCTGCGCGGCGCGGTCGTTGACGAGGCCAAGGTCATGCAAGAACCGGCACTGGCCGACACCACCATCACCAGCCCCGCGCTCGACGCCATTCCGATGCGCTGGCTGCACCCGACGCGCAACGAATTCGAACTGCTCGACAAGCCACTGGTTTTCGACGACGACCAGGAGGCAGTGCGGCGCCTGCCCGCGCCGGTCGTGGTGGTGGGGTCGGCTGGCTCCGGCAAGACCGCCGTCACGTTGGCCAGGATGCGCGACGCCGAGGGCCATGTGTTGTACGTCACACAATCGGCGTATCTCGCGCAATCCGCACGGGCGCTGTACCACGCCCACGGTTACGAGAATCCGGCGCAGGAGGCCGACTTCCTCAGTTACCGGGAATTTGTCGAGACGCTGCGCGTGCCGGATGGGCGCGAGATCACGTTCCCGGCCTTTCGGGCCTGGTTCGAGCGCCAGCGCCAGAGCCCGGGTGTGCGCAGCGCCCTGGGCGACCTGGACGCCCACGCGTTGTTCGAAGAGTTCCGCGGCGTGATCAGCGCTGACGTGCGGGGGCCGCTGGCCCTGCCCGACTACCTGGCGCTGGGACCACGCCAGTCGCTACTGGCCGCACCAGCGCGTGAAGCCGCTTTTGGCCTGTTCGGCCGCTACCAGGCGTGGTTGGCAGAGACCCTCCATTTCGACCTGAACCTGGTCGCCCATGCGTGGCGGGGGCTGGCACAACCGCTGTACGACTTTGTGGTGATCGACGAAGTGCAGGACCTGACCAACGTGCAATTGGCGCTGGTGTTCGCCTGCCTGAAGCAGCCCGGGCAGTTTCTGCTGTGCGGCGACTCGAACCAGATCGTGCACCCGAACTTTTTCTCCTGGGCGGCCGTGCGCGCGCTGTTCTGGCATGGCCTGCCGGCAACTGCGCCCGCAGCGGCACCCCCCACCCTGCACGCGGGCGCGCCACCCAGGGCCCAGCCGCTTTCGGTGCTGCAGGCCAACTTTCGCAACACCCGCCGCGTGACCGAGCTGGCCAACGCGTTGCTCAAGATCAAGCAGGCGCGTTTCGGATCGATCGACCGCGAAAGCAATTTCCTGGTGCATTGCGCGTCCGAGCACATGGGGTCGGTGGAACTCCTGCCGGCCCGCGAGCCCGGGCTGCGCGAACTCAACCTGCGCACCCGGGCCTCGGTGCAACACGCCGTGGTGGTGCTGCGCGATGAAGACAAGCCCGGGGCGCGCGAGCATTTTTCGACGCCACTGGTATTTTCGGTGCACGAGGCCAAGGGTCTGGAATACCCGCATGTCATTTTGTACGCACTGGTGTCGGGCCAGCGCGCCGCGTATGCCGAGGTCTGCCAGGGCGTCACGGCGGCCGACCTGCAGGTTGAGCAGCTCGACTACCGCCGCGCGCGCGACAAGGGCGACAAATCGCTGGAGCTGTACAAGTTCTACGTCAACGCGTTGTATGTGGCCATGACGCGCGCGGTCGAGAGCCTGGTGCTGGTGGAGTCCGATACCGGCCATCCGCTGCTCGGCCTGCTGGGCCTGCAGGTGCAGGACGCCAAGAACCAGGCCGCGGCGCCGGTGCAGGCGTCCTCGCGCGAGGCCTGGGCACAGGAGGCGCGCAAGCTGGAAATGCAGGGCAAGGACGAGCAGGCACAGGCCATCCGCGACACCTTCCTGCAGAACCGGCCGGTGCCGTGGACGCCTTGGTCCGAGGCGGCCCTGCGCGATATGTTGCCGCGTGCTCTGGACAAGGCACAGGTCTCGTCCAAACCGCGCCAGGCCCTGCTGGACTATGCACTCTGGCATGGCCAGCATGCCTGGGTGCAGCAACTGGCGACCGTGGCGCAGTTCCAGCCGGCCCGCAGCCTGGTTCCGGGCGAGGTTCTGGGCACGTTGCCAACGGCTGCCTACCGCCACGCGTACCAACACGGCACATCGGTGCAGGATGAGCAGGAGCGGCTGACACAACTGGTATCGCGAAGCATTGCCAGCCTGCGCAATCGTCACCTGCAGCCCTACACAGCGCATAACTTCAAGGACTTGTTGCGCCAGTGCGACCAGTACGGGGTGGACCACGCCACGCCCACCGGAGCCACACCCCTGATGATGGCGGCACGCGCGGGCAATCTGCCATTGGTGCGATCCCTGCTGGAGCGCGGCGCCGATCCGCGTCGCACCGATGACTACGGCCACAACGCGTGGCTGTTTGCCTTGAACCGCGCCTGCGAGGATGCGGTTTTCGCCAAACAGTCGATTGCCCCCCTGTTCGATCAGGTGGCTCCAGCCGTGATGGATGTGCAGAGTGGTGGCCGCCTGGTGCGTGTCGAGCACCACCAGGCCGAATACTGGGTGTTGAGCCTGATGCTGGCTGGCCTCAAGACCCAGGGGTCCCGGTGCGCGGAGCGGCCGCCGAGCCCAACTTCGCCCCCTCAGCCGCTCTACAAGTACCGGTGCGGCTTTTTTGCCGAGCAGTTGCACACCGTGCTGACCCCGCTGCCGGACCACCTGTGGCACGCCAAGCGCAAGAAGCGTTTGTATCTGAACGCCGTGTTGGCGCGCGCCGAGGTGCACAGCCCCTACCAACCCGCCCGCCAGTTGTGGGTTCGCACCCGCAATGGACACTACCTGCCCAATCCATTGCTGCAACTGCGCAGCGCGCGCGACGCGCAGGTGTGGGAGCCGGTCTACAAGGTGCTGAACCTGCCCTGGATCGCGCTGGGCACGGCCGAGACCGAACACTTCTACGCAGACCTGACCGACCTCGTCGAACACGCACGAAAACGCGCACTGGGTGGTGATGGTGGGGCGGATGCGGAGGGAGAGTTCTAGCAGGCGATACGCATTGCGTCAGCCCCCAATTCACCACGGCACCGACAGCTTGTCCACGATGTCCCTACGCGCAAGCACCCGTGAGCATAGTTCCCAGCGATCCTTGTCGGGGTCGATGGTCTCGTGATAACGCACTTCGAATGCGTTTCGCGCCTGGTCTCGGAGGTGAATGTATTCGTCCATCCGAGCACCAAGCTCCTCCACACTGTCGATCCAGTCGTCCTCGATGGTGTCGGGCAGGCTGCCGAAGATGTCGTACCGGTCCCGCATCCTGCGCGAGATCACGGCGTAAACCTTTTCGTCCTGGGTCTGGTGGTACACCAGATTGAGCATGTCGACGCTGTCGCGCACCTGGCCGAAGCGCTTGATGCGGCCCAGGCGCTGCTCCAGCCTGGAAGGGTTCCATGGCAAGTCCACGTTGATCAGCGTGCCCAAGGTTTGCAGGTTCAGGCCCTCGCAGGCTGCGTCGGTGGCGACCAGCAGACGGATCTCGCGCCGTTTCACGGCCGCCTTGATGTCCTCCCGCTCCACGGATGCAAAGTCAGCATCGCGGTAAATACCGCTCTTGCCTGCGCCGGCGTAGATCGCCACGGGCTCGCCCGGCAGCGCAGCGGCCAGTTCCGCCGCAAGCGAGCGCACGGTGTCGTAGTACTGGCTGAACACGATGCATCCGTGTTCGAGCCAGGTGCGCCCGTCGCTCCGGTGTTCAGTCAGAAAGTACCTGACCGCGGCCACCTTGGGGTCACGCGCCTCCGGGCGAGACAGCTCCTGAACGATGGTGCGCAGGTAACCCGCTTCGTCTGCGGTCAAGCTGCTGAGCACATCGTCGACCAGGCCCGCCTGCTCTTCGTCGTCCAGCACCTCGCGGCGGAGCAACTTTTCGGCGGTCGAGCGGCCCGAGACAAAGCTGGAGCAGATGCGTTGCAGCAACAGGGTTTTCATGAAGCCTGCCGCCTTGGTGCGCAGCTTCAGCGCGGCAGTGAAATCTTCCGCCGCGCGGTAAGCCAGGTCGAAGGGGAGGTTCGTCAGCAGGCCCGCGCCGTCGAATCCGACGCCCGCGTAGGCGCCCGGCCCGGCCTCGGGGTCGGGATAGATGGACACGCCCACGCGCTGCAACAAACCTGCATCTTCCAATGTGGCGCGTCGGCGCAACACCGTGTGCCGGACGATGGGGTTGTGCTCCCGCAGGAAACCCGGCGCCAATGCCTGCGAGATCGCCTGCTGCTCCAGGAACCCCAGAGAACCGAAACCCCGGTCCGTGAAGAACGATTGATCGGGCAGCCCCAGTTGCAGCCGCAGCGTGGCAAAAAGCGCGTCCTCGCTGGCCGGGGGCAAGGGGTTGCGCAGCCACTCCCACGC
>JANOUM010000817.1:0-1531 GCA_031416855.1 Rhodoferax sp.
TGGTCCAGGTCGGGCCTGCGCCACGGATCGATGTGCGTCATCAGGTTGAGCACGCGATGGCGCTGCAGCACGCGCTGGCGCGCCACCACGGCGATGTCGTGGCCGGCCTCGACGCTGATCGCGCCGTCCACCTCCAGGTGCGCATCGACCACTATCAGGTCGCCCATCTTGCGGGTGCGCACATCGTGCACGCCACTGACCCCGGGGGTTTGCAGTAGCGTGGTGCGGATCGCCTGCACTTCTTGCTCGTCCACCGCACGGTCCATCAGGTCGTGCAGGGCGTCCCAGCCAAACCCCCAGCCCATGCGGGCGACCATGAAGCCGACGATCAGCGCCGCGATCGGGTCCAGGATCGGGTACCCGGCCAGGTTGCCGATGATGCCGACGGCCACCACCAGCGAGGACGCGGCATCGGAGCGCGCATGCCAGGCGTTGGCCACCAGCATGCTCGACTTGACCTGCTTGGCAACCCCGAGCATGTAGCGAAAAAGCAGTTCCTTGGCCGCCAGCGCGCCGCCAGCAACCCACAATGCGAAGATGTGGACGGTCTGCACAGCCTCCGGCGCCTCGAGCTTGCGAAAGGCCGACCACAGCATGCCGACGCCGACCACCAGCAACAAGCTGCCCAGCACCAGCGAGGCGGCGGTCTCGAAGCGCTGGTGGCCATACGGATGGTCTTCGTCGGCGTCCTTCTGGCTGTGGCGATTCGCGAACAACACCACGAAATCGGCCACCAGGTCGGACAGCGAGTGGATGCCATCGGCGATAAGGCCCTGGGATTTGGCGCTTATGCCGACCATGATCTGGGTGATGGTCAGGACCAGATTCACGCCCACGCTGACCCACGTGCTGCGCGACGCTGCGGCGGCCCGCTCCTGGGGCGTGTGATCCGGGTCGTCGGTTTCGTCGGTCAGTTGCTGCTGGTTCGTCATCATGTGGTGCTTGCCTCCCGGCCACCCAGGCCCAATGCATATAGGCGCGCGTACGGCCCCGCGGCGGCCAGCAGCGCATCATGGGTGCCCACTTCCAGGATGCGCCCGCTCTCCATGACGACGATGCGGTCAGCGTGTTGCACGGTGGTCAGGCGGTGGGCGATGACCAGGGTGGTGCGCTGGTGCATCAATCGCTGCAGGGCATCCTGCACAGCGCGTTCGGATTCGCCATCCAGCGCCGAAGTGGCTTCGTCCAGAATCAGGATCGGCGCGTCCTTGTACAGGGCCCGCGCGATCGCCAGGCGCTGGCGCTGGCCGCCCGACAGTTGCATCGCGTTGTGGCCGACAACGGTGTCCAGGCCTTGCGGCAATTCGTCCAGCAGCGTCTGCAGGTTGGCCGCGGCCAGGCAATCCGCCACGCGGGCCCGGTCGACAGGTTGCCCCAGCGACACGTTGACAGCGATGGTGTCGTTGAGCATCAGCACATGCTGGCTGACCACGGCGAACTGGCGTCGCAGGGCTGCCAGCGACCAGCGCCGGATTTCCTGTCCCTCCAGGTAGACCGCGCCGGCGCGCGCTTCGGCGAAACGTGGCAGCAG
>JANOUM010000818.1:0-8622 GCA_031416855.1 Rhodoferax sp.
AAAGGGCAGCGAAGAGCTGTCGATTCTCGCCACCATCGATCCCATCAGCCAGGGCGCGGGCACCGTGTCCACGGCCTGGATCAACGTGGTCAACTTCCACGCGTTTCTGGCAGTCGTGCAAACCGGGGTGATGGGCGCAGCTGCCACGCTGGACGCCAAGGTCCAGCAGGCGCAGGACAACGCCGGCACCGGCGTCAAGGACGTCACTGGCAAGGCGATCGTGCAGATTCTCAAGGCCAGCGGCGACAACAAGCAATCCCTCATCAACCTCAAGCCCGAGGATGTGGACAACGCCAACAGCTTCGGCTTTGTGCGCGTGACCCTCACCGTCGGTGTGGCCGCCAGCCTGGTGTCCGGTCAACTGCTCGGGGTCAACCCCCGGTATGCCTCTGCCGACGCGTTCGACCAGGCCGGTGTGGTGCAAATCATCGGTTGACCAGCACCCGTTCAGACCTGACCACCGATGGCATACAACCGACTGGTGGGTCCTGCCATCGAGCCGCTCACGTTGGCGGACGCCAAACGCCAGCTCAACGTGGACACCAGCGATGACGCCGCCGTGATCACCCTGTTGATAGCAGCCGCGCGCCAGTACGCCGAGACGCATATGGTTCGGTACTCGTTCTGATCGGCCTGGCCAACGCGGGTTGTGCATCGGCGCCGGCGAGCGGGGGGGCTTGGGATTACAACGGCCCGCACGTCTTGCTCAAGGCACCGTTCACCATGCTCGGCGAACGCCTTGGGGAACCCGGCCAGCACGCTGGTCCGCCGGCCATCGAAAAACCATCCGAGGCCATGCAAACCATAGCCCGGGCCGATTTCGAGGCCTGGAAGGCACGGCAGATCGACGCCGTGCAGGCCGCCAAGGTCAGCCGCGCCCGCAACACCGGCGAAAGCGGTGCACCCGGTTTGTGGAGCGGCTACAGCGCCAGGTTCCTCGCCTGCATGGCCGGCAGCGACTGGACAAGGTCACGGGGCGGCAAACCCCTGTGACCTGAAGCGCCCTGACCCTGTGCGCGGAACCCGCGTGCAGCCCTACAGCTGCCAGCGCCCCGGGCCCAAGTCACAGCACCCTACGCTGCGCCAACTTCATGCGGATTGCAACAGCAGTGGTGCCGAGGTTTTTTCGCGCTGCTGCACTGGCAGAGGGTTTGCGCCTGGCAAGGTACTGCGTCGCTGGGCCTGGTTCTGGGATGACCCCCACAACAGTCCGCGTGGCCCTGTAGTCTGCTTGCGACACGGGGTGCCAAAGGGTTTACACCAACCGCAAAGCGATCAAGTTCGGTTCAAATGAGATTACTCGATGCGTCGGCTTGGATTGTTTCAATTGCCGTCGCGAGGGTGCGGCCAGGCACTCAGCCGAACCCGGCGGCAATGGCCCAAACCGAAAGGAAATAAGCATGGCGGAATCCTTTGATTTCATCGTGGTTGGGGCCGGTTCGGCCGGAGCGGTGATTGCCGCCCGTCTCACCGAGGATCCATCCTGCAGTGTGTTGCTGCTCGAGGCAGGAGATCGACCGCCCATCGAGGAGATGATTCCTGCGGCATGCTCGACGATGCAACAGAACCCGCGCACAGACTGGATGTACACCGCGGATGCCGGCAAGTGCGGGCTCGCGCTGAAGGGCGGGCGCATGATGATGCCCAGGGGCAAGATGCTCGGTGGCTCATCCGGGATCAACTACATGGCGTATGTGCGCGGCCATCCGGGGGACTTTGACGCCTGGGCAAATGGCGGCGCCAGCGGGTGGAGCTACCGCGACGTGCTGCCGTACTTCAAGAAGAGCGAAGGGCTCGTGCCCAGCGAAGACATCTCGATCGATGCGTCGGCGCACAACACTGCCGGGCCCCTTGGGGTGTCAGTGCGCGCGCCGGTACTGCCGGGCGCGCTCGAGTTCGTGGATGCAGCCGTCGCGGCTGGCATACCGCGTGGCGACTACAACGGCCGGGACCGCGGCGGTCCAGGCGGCGTCGCGTCGCTCTTCCAGACATCCACGCGCAACGGCAAGCGGTCGAGCACCTACCACGCGTTCCTTGAGGGCGAGACCGAGAAGCGACCGAACCTCACCATCATCACCTGCGCACAAGTGACGCGCGTAGTCCTGGAGGGCGCGGCGGGTCGCCGGGTTGCCACCGGCATCGAGTACCGCATCGGCGGCGGTGAAACCCAAGCCGCCTTCGCCACCAAGGAAGTCGTGTTGAGCTGCGGTGCCATCGGGTCGCCGCATTTGCTCCTGCTGTCCGGCATCGGGCCGCGGGCTGAGCTTGAGGCGGCGGGAATCACGTGTCAGGTCGATGCACCGCATGTCGGCAAACACCTGAAGGACCACCTTCATGTCGGCCTTTTCTTTCCTGCGCCAGGAGTCGGCATCGCGGTGAATGAACTCGGCGTCTCGTTTGGCCCGGACGCCCTGCGCGCCCCGGCAGGGCCTTTGCCCGCGGACCCCCGGGACGACGCGAAGATGCCCGCGGAACTGCAGGGGCTGAAGCAGGAGGCCGAACGACGCATCAACGAGTGGGCGACGACCGGGCGCAGCCTGATTTCATCCTCCCTCTACGACGCGGCCGCTTGGTATTCCACTGGCCTGGGAGACCACCACAGTCACGATGCACAGATCGCCTGCTTCATGTCCGGCTACAACGACGATCTCTGGCAGCGCTGCCTGTGTGTCGACGTCAACCAGTACTTCGATGACGCGTCCAAGCGGCTGGCAGGCGCTGCGGAGAGCGTGATATTGCTTGCCAACCCGGTGCAGCCGCACAGCGAGGGCGAGATCGTGCTCGCCAGCACCAACCCCGCCGACCACCCGGTCATCCGCATGAACTATTTCGGCGACCCGCACGACATGAAGGTGATGGTTGCGGTGCTGCGCCGGGCGCTGGACATCGTGGCGCATTGGCCGCAAAGCCACAAGATCGGTCCTTTGCTGATCCCGCCGTTCCTGGCAGGCAAGCACGGGCACGCAGAGGGCGCCGTGCCGAGCGATGCCCTGCTCGAAGACCTTGCGCTGCACTACTCCTTTACCGTTTACCACGTCACCTCGACGTGCCGGATCGGCAGCGTCGTGGATCCGAGCCTCAAAGTGATGGGAGTCGCCAGGCTGCGCGTTGCGGACGCGAGCGTCATGCCCAACGTGGTCAGCGGCAATACCAACGCGGCATCGATCATGATCGGCGAGAAGGCGGCGGAGATGCTGGCCGCCGATCACGGTGTGAAGCTTCGGGAGTTCGTGGGCGAGCAGCCTGTCAGCCGGCCCTGATTCGAGGAACGGAAATCCAACCGCCCGAGCCCAGATATCACATCGCAGCCATCCTCAAAACCCGCACTCTGGCTGCGCCGCGACGAACACTGGGCTTCACCCGGTCCTGATGCTTCGCTTACCAGGCCTTTTGGGGCGACCGGGAGCCCAACCAGCACGGCCCGACCCACGGAGCGTTTGCCTCGCCGGCTTGCGCGTTCACCAGTCGGTGCGCTGATCGAGCGCGTCATCGGGCGCTGTCTGGGCTTATTCACCCCAGTCCGGTTCGAGCCGACCACCCTGCCCCTCGCCAGCCTGTGCCGTGTGCGTCACATGCGTCCCGCAGCGGCGGCCCGCGTGCCGGAATTTTGCGCGGGGCCCAACCTCACCGCCACCCCATTGATCTTCTCCACGGTCTGAAGCCCAACCCTGTGCGCTGACATCGACGGTTTCAGTCTGCACGCAGCCGTGCGCTGCAGCGCCGACGACCGGCAGGCGCTGGAGCAACTGTGCCGCACCATCACCCGGCCCGCTCTGGCCAACGATCGCGTTCAGACCAACGCCGCCGGCCAGGTGGTGCTCAAGCTCAAGACCGCCTGGCGCGACGGGACCACGCATCAGGTGATGTCGCCGCTGGAGTTCATGCAGCGGCTGGCGGCGCCGGTGCCACGGCCGCGCCTACACCTCATCCGCTTCCATGGTGTGCTGGCCCCCAACGCCGAGCTGCGCGCCCTGGTGGTGCCGCAAGAGCCCGAGTCGCCAGCGCAGGCCACACAGCCGGCCCAGTGCGAGGCGAACTGCACGCACCACCGCCCGGTGCGGCTGAGCTGGGCCCGGCTGCTCAAGCGGGTGTTCGACCTCGACTTGGAGCACTGCCCGGACTGCGGTGGCGAGCTCAAGATCATCGCGGCGATCCTGGAGCCGCCGGTCATCGAGAAGATCCTCACGCACTTGGGTCTGCAGGCCCGGGCACCAGCCCGTGGCCAGGCCCTGCAAGCGGCCTGAGGCTGCCCACCCGTAACAGGTCAAGCGAACCTGCGAACAGGGCCACTGGGGTCGGCTGCGTCCGAGGGTTTTCGGGACCTATGGAAGCGGCCCGACGGCAAGGGATAACCCGTAGACGGCGCCATGGGGAGGCGCTTTTCGGCTGGGCCATCAACGCCCGACAGATCGTCAGCGGCGCTCAGCCTGCATCCAAAGACAGATTCATGCGCGTCGGGCGCCGTGTGCCGCCCCTGGTCTGCCGTGTTCGGGGTGCCGTGGGGGAAAAAAGGGGCGTTTGAAAAGCCTATCTGCCGTTTGAACGCGCGAAGAACGGTTGAATTCTTAACCTCGCTACGCTACTATGAGAGCGCCTAGCCAGCTACCACATCGAAAAGGATATGACATGGCACACAAACATACAGGCGGATGCTCACATCACGAAACTCATTCCGACAAGGAGCCGATCGACAATCACACCTGTCACTGCTCGGTCTGTAAGGGTGTCACCGGGCAACCCACCACGCACGTCGTTTTTTTCAACCACGGTGACCTCGCTGTGGCAGGTGCCGACAGCCTGAAACGCATGCCGTTCAACGCCAAGAATCCGGGTGGTCCCCTGGAATTGTGCGTGTGCGAATCCTGCGGTACGCCCATCATGCTTGACGATAAGCAAAAGCGCATTCGCGCCGTTGTACCAAACCTGATGGGTTATGACGCCAACAATATGCCAGCGACGTACCACGCGTTTTATGACCCCTCCACCGGCGTGCCCAGGCCGAATGATGGACGCCCTGTCCATGAAGGACTGCGACCTGATTTTGTCTGGCCACAAGGCGCCTGACAGCAGACAAGGCGAAGCGTCGTCCAAGTCCGGGCTTTCCGGGCTCTTTGTTGTGCGTGCATGGCATGGCGCATCCACCAGGCCGCAGAGTAGCAGCACCGGTTCGGCAACTCTGTTTGCTTTGCTCGACGGCAGCGCCGCGTCGTGATGGCGCGGCCCGCTGGCCTGCTCCCGCGGCTTCCAGGTGCGTATCAGCGCCGCCTGCCGCGCTCTGCGCTCCGGTCACCTTGCTGTGCCACCGCCATCATGCGCGCCGACACCTGCAAGCGTCGAAGTTCTATTTTTGGATCAGTTTCATTGCTTGCGCGCCGTGCCTGATCCATCGCAACTTTGTGCGCCAGAGCAATTTCATGCGCGATAAGTTTCTCGTGGGTGTTCGCTGCACGCGCACTGTTGGCTAATCACAATGCTGACTATCAGCGCGAGCACCGCGGCCATGAGACTCATTTCAGTTGTCATTGGTATGTCCCCTAGACGGGGCTCAGTTCAGTATGAAGCCAATTAGGTAAGGCTCGGCACCTTCGAAAATCGGTCGATCGTCAATTCGTGGTGTTGCAAGCACTTGATGATGGATGGCTGCACCTGGGAGTTGCCAATGCTTGGCAAGGATTTCTTTTCACCGCAGCAGCACAAGTCGGGGGAGGGCGTCAGGCCCGCACCACACGATGGCGTTTTGCCCATGCTTGCGCCCCATGGGCTTGGCTGCTTCCATCGATAAACCAAGTACCAGAAAGCTTGGCTCGCCTGGCCAATTGTTGCTCGGATGCTGCCCGATTCCAGCGATGAAGGACAGTCCCCGGCCTTGAACTTCGTGCACCACACCTGCCTGCCTGTCAATGTTGACGGCGGGGTCGAGCTGCTCGCTGAATGGATTGCATGCGCTGATGAAAGCGCAGCAGTCCACTCGGGACTTTTTGTAAAGGGCCAATAGCTCTTGGCACTGTGAACCTACCTGCAATCCGAAAGGAGGGGCGCCATTGACAAGGTATTCCGTCGCCTTGTATGCGGCGATGAGGTCCGGCTCGATGGCCGACTGTGCGCGGGAAAGCTGCACGAGACGATTGAACTGCTGGATCTGGAACGGAGTGGCATCCAGGTTTCATCGTATTGGACCGAAATCCTGCCGAAGCCGAAGAAAGACTTGGAGCGCAAGCTGCACGAAGCCGTCCGGCTGGCGCGGGCGCGACTGCCGGTGACACTGAGCGGCGCCGTCGAAGATTTGCCATGAGCGAAACCCTTTCCCAGCGCCTCGTCGCGGCCCTGCAAACTACCGCCCTGTCCTATGCCGCCGGCGACCAGGTGGCGCCGTGTGTGGTGCTGTGGACCGACCCCGAGCGCTTGTGGCAAGGCGTGATGCCGGAACTGCAGGCGATGCTGCCGGAGTTGTTTCTGCTCGGCAGCTATGCGCCGGCGAAGCGCACCGGGCCGGCGCTGTGGCTGCGCCGCATCGAGGCGCGCTTGGTGGACGGCGCGACGCCGGTGGGCACCACGCCGGTGCTCTACCTGCCAGGCATCAGCCGCGAACAGTTGCGTGCCGCGGAGGACTGCACGCAGGAACTGGCCGCGCTGGTGGGCGATCAGTCGGAGCGCGCCTTTCGCTGCGCCGACTACATGCACTACTTCAGGGCCATGCTGACCCGCTTCTTGCGGCATGGTGAAGCGCTCGTAGCCGGTAACGGTGAGATTGTCTACCCGGAGCCTTGCGCACATTGCGATTTGTGCTCCTGGCGCGGCCGGTGCGAGGCGCAGCGCATTGCGGACGATCACCTGTGCCAGGTGGCCAACGCCTCGCGCGTGCAGTGGACCAAGCTGCAGGTGCAGGGCATCGACACCATGGCCAAGCTCGCCGTCTTGCCCGGGGGCAGCGTTGTGACCAGGATGCACCCCGACACGCTGGAGCGCTTGCGTTCGCAGGCTTCGTTGCAGGACCAGGCCCGGCGCACCGGTGAGCGTGCTGTTGTGGTGCTGCCGTTGGACCCAGATGCCAGGCGCGGCTTCTACCGCATGCCGGCGCCAGATGCCGGTGACCTGTTCTTTGACATGGAGGGCGACCCGCTGGACGAGGGGGGCCTGGAATACCTGTTTGGAGTCTGGTTCCGGCAAGATGGTGCGTGGGCTTTTCGGGCCTTCTGGGCCCACGATCGGGCGCAGGAGCGGGTGGCTTTCGAGCAGTTCATCGACTTTGTGCTGGCGCGTCGCAGCCAGTACCCTGCCGCCCATGTCTACCACTATGCGAGTTATGAAGAGTCCGCGTTGAAGCGCCTTGCCGGAACACACGCCACGCGCGAGGTCGAGGTCGACAACCTGCTGCGTCAGGGCGTGCTGGTGGACCTGTACAAGGTGGTACGCGAAGGCATCCGCATTTCGGAGCCGAGTTACTCGATCAAGAATGTGGAGCATTTCTACCGCCCGGCACGCTCGGGAGATGTCCAGAATGCGGGCGCGAGCATCGTGTATTACGAACGCTGGCGTGAAACACAGGACGCGCAGTTGCTGCAGGACATCGCGGACTACAACCGTGACGATGTGGAGTCCACCCAGCAGCTGCGCGACTGGTTGCTGACGCTGCGACCGACCGGCTTGGTCTGGTATTCGCGCGAGCCCGCAGTCGCTTCGCCCGAGCAAGGCGATGCCCAGGCACCGACACGTGCACAGGAGGCTGAAGAGCGCCTGGTGTCATACAGAGTGCGCCTGATTGACAGACTGCCGGCGGACGTGCCGCAGCGATCGGTGGACGACACGGTTGCTGAGTTGACCTACCAGTTGCTGGACTTCCACCGTCGCGCCGACAAGCCGGCCTGGTGGGCGCTGTATGCGCGCATGGACATGACTCCGGAGGAACTGCTGGACGACCCGGAGTGCCTGGCCGGGCTGGCGCTGGACCCTGAATTTCCTCCGCAAGCCATCAAGAAATCCTTGCTCTATACCTACCGTGTGCCGCCGCAGGAGACCAAACTGGCGGCTGGCGATGGCTGTACACGGTGTGACACCGGGCAGGCACTGGCCGACATCGAATTCGACGAGGCGGCGGGCCGGGTGCGAATCAAGGTCGGGCCGAAGAAGCAACCCTTGCCGGATCGACTGGATATCGGGCCCCAGGGGCCAATCGAATCAGCGGTGCTGGTGAACGCCGTGTTCAGGTTTGCCGACAGCGTGTTGGCCGCGGACGGCCGTTACCCGGCATTGCACCGGTTGTTGCGCCGCGAACCGCCCCGGCTACGGGGCAGGGCGGCTGGGCAACCCGTTGTCGCCGCCGGGCAGGACCTGCTGGGCGCGAGCCTGGCCGCGGTGCTTGCGATGGAGCAGACCCACCTGTACGTGCAGGGGCCACCGGGTTCGGGCAAGACGTACACCGGCTCACGCATGATTGCCGCTTTGCTCGCAAGCGGATTGCGGGTGGGCATCACCTCCAACAGTCACAAGGTGATCAACCATTTGCTGGCCGAGGTGATGAAGGTGCTTGCGGCGCAGCGGCTGGACGTCCGCGCGGTCAAGAAATGCACGGCACGGCGCCCCGACACCGAGTTCGACCATCCCGTCGGCGGTGTCGAAAACGTC
>JANOUM010000819.1:0-3746 GCA_031416855.1 Rhodoferax sp.
GCTACGTCGAGCTCTGGCATCGCTGGATCTACGAAGACTATTATCGCACCTATATGCTGCCGCTCGAGAAGTATGGCATCAAGATCCACCACGATGACGTTGCAGCCGCCTGGGATGCACTCGTCAAAAAGAACTATGTCCACAAAGTTGCGCAGTTCTTCTCAGTCGGCTGGCCCGTCAACTTCTGGCGCATAGAAGCCCAGACTGAAAAAGACTTCGAGTGGTTCGAACACAAGTATCCGGGCTGGTACGCCGAATTTGGCGACTACTGGAAGTGGTATGCGAGAAAGAGCGTGCCGGGCCAGACCAACATCTTGTTCGACCAGGAAAATGGCTACGCCTATCCGCACCGCTGCTGGAGTTGCATGGTTCCCGCGCTAATCCGCGAAGACTTCTGCTACGACGAGGTGGACGGTAAGGTCTACACCTACTGTTCCGAAGTTTGCCGCTGGACTCACAAGGTGGCCTTCGCCGCCGAGTTCGAAGGCCGCGCCACCCCGGCGATGGGACGCTTCAGTGGGCGCCGAGAGTGGGAGGACTGCTACCACGGCTGGGATCTGGCTGATGCGATCAAGGATCTGGGCTTCGTGCGCTCTGACGGCAAGACGCTAATTCCTCAGCCGCATCTGCGCTTTGACGACAAGCAGATGTGGACTCTGGATCACGTCAGGGGCTTCACATTGGGAAGCCCGCTGATAGGGTTCCGCGCGCTGACTCCTGAGGGACGCGAAGCGGCGGCCATCGAGTACCGCAAGGGTTTCAAGATCAACCCGATCTGAAGCACCATCACGCCGCCGCTGGCCCTGAAGGGCTGGCGGCGGCCAACGAATGCAAAAGAAAGATAGACATGTTGGATAAGCGGGTTCACAAGGTGCGCTTCGAGCCGGTTGGCGTGGAACTAGAGGTTGAGGAAGGCGAATGGATTCTGGATGCGGCGTTTCGCCAGGGCATCGCGGTGCCACACGGTTGCCGTGAGGGACAGTGCAGCAGTTGCAAGTGCGTACTTCTTGACGGAGACGCCGAGGTAGAAGACTACTCCACGTTCGCGCTGCCCGACTATGAACGCGACTCAGGGCATATCCTTTTGTGTCGCAGCTATGCCTTCAGCGACCTGACGATTGAATTGCTGAACTTCGATGAAGACCTCTTGCGCCGGGCGATCGCGGTGAAGGCTTTTGATGGCGTGCTGAGCGCCGTGACGACGCTGACCCACGACACGCGGTTGCTTGAAGTACAGCTCGAACAGCCGATGAAATTCTGGGCCGGTCAGTTCGTGGAAATCTGCGTGCCAAATGCGGGGGTGACTCGTTCGTATTCCATGGCGAGCACGCAGAGCAGCCCGTCGAAGCTGCAATTCATCATCCGCAAATACCCTGACGGCGCTTTCTCGGCGCTACTCGATTCCACGCTGGAGCCGGGCACCGAGTTGACGGTCAAAGGACCGTTCGGAACTTGCTTTCGTCGCGAAGGGCATACCGGTCCGATGATTCTCGTCGGAGGCGGGTCCGGCATGTCGCCGCTGTGGTCGATCTTGCAAGACCACATCGAGAGCGGCGAACAGCGACCAATCCGCTTCTTCTACGGTGCGCGTACGCGCAAGGATCTGTTCTTTCTTGACGAGTTTGCGGCAGTCACTGCAAAGCTTGCCAACTTTGAATTTATCCCTGTGTTGTCGCAGGCCACAGCCGAGGATGCCTGGACTGGCGAAACCGGCTTTGTGCATGAGGCCGTGGAGCGCATTTTGCGCGCGCAACAACTGTCCGGCGAGATTGATGCCTACACCTGCGGGCCACCACCCATGATCGATGCCGTGCTGCCAGTGCTTCAACGCCTTGGTGTCGCGCTTGACCATACCCATGTCGATAAATTCACCCCGGCAAGCGCAAGCAAGCCAAATATTGTTCATTAAACCCAGAGGAGACACTTCCATGACCATAGCCGCTACTGACTACGTCCCCGTGAACTCAGGCGCCGCCGGCGCTGCAAAATTTGCGGGCTCGGACAGCCGAAAGTACAACTATTTCACCCCCAAAGGACGCAAGGCCACGCACTACGAGGACATGACGCTCGATGTGCAGCCCGACCCCAAGCGCTATTTGCTGCAAGACTGGATCATCAGCTTTGCCGACGGCACGCCGACTTACTTCGAGGGTTGGACGCAGGCCAAGTCCAGCGACTGGCACGCCTACCGCGCCGTTGACGAGGAGTGGGAGCGCACCCACTACCAACGCCAATCAACCATCTGCGGAATGATCGCGCAGGCCGTCGAAAATGGACGCCGATCAGGCGCGCCTGCGCGCATCGACAAGGCCTGGGTCAAAGTTTTGGAAAAACACCTGGGAGCCTACAAACACGCTGAATTTGGCTTAGGGACTGCACTGATGCAGGCCCAACGCTATGGCTATACGCAAATGGTGAACTCGACGATCTTGACCAATTCGTCGTACAAACTTCGCTTCTCGCAGGATCTGACGCTGTATCTCAGCGACATCGGCCTGGACATTGATGGCTTTGATGCGGACGTCGGCAAAAAGCACTGGTTGGAAGACCCGATGTGGCAGCCTACGCGGCAGTTGATCGAAACCATCGGCGGCGCGACTGACTACATGGAACAGTATTTTGCAACCAATATCGTGTTTGAACCGCTGGTTGGTGAGCTATTTCGCAGCGGATTCATCATGCAGGCCGCAGCATCGCAAAACGACTTCATGACGCCGACTGTTGTGTCGTCAGCCGAGGGTGATTACCAGCGCAACCTGGCCAACACGATCGAGTTGGTACACATGCTGGTCAGCGACCCGGCGCACGCGAAACACAACACAGCACTGTTTAATACCTGGCTTGCAAAATATGGCGATCTGGCTGTAAATGCCGCCAAGAACCTGCAACCAATCTGGTCTCTGCCACACACCAAGGTGGCGCAGTTCAGCGACGCTTATGCCAACGCGGTCGCCCGCATGCAAAACATCGCCACGCAGGTCGGCCTCACGCTGCCTAAGTCCATTACTGTCTGAAACTTAACAATTCAAAGGAGCCACCATGTCAGATCACACACAGAACATTTTCAAGGCATTCAAGGACTTGGAATTTAAGGATACCGTCTCGCACGAATGCGGCGTGACGCTCAACGACAGCGTCGAGGCGCGTGCTATCGCCGAGCTGATGTCTACCAAGCCCGGCATCACCGTCACCTACATGCCCGCGATGATCCGCATTGACGGCGAAGGAAAGATCGAGTTCAAGATGGACGAGATCGCTGCGGAACTTGGCCGCGAAATGACGACCCACATGTTCGAGATTTCCACCTCCACCCACTACGGGCGAATGGTGATGATCGACGAAAACACCATGATGCTGTTCGGCGACATGAACGAAGCCATGTCGTACGTGGCCTACGCGTAAGGAGCCACATCATGTACAAAACAGCAAGCGGTGAAGAAATCTTCATCATCGACGGCCATGTCCACAACTGGAACGCCACCAAGGCGAACCAGAAGAACCTACACGGCGAGCAGTTCATCAACTGCTTCTACGCTTACCACTCATTCCTGAGCCCGAAGGAAAAACTGTGGACGCGCGAGAAGTTTGACCAATATGGCGGCGAACAGCTCTATCAAGACCTGTTTGTTGATGGCCCCGACGACATGGCGATCTTTCAGCCGACCTACTTGAAAGATTTTTATGTGGATGGCTTCAACACCACCGAACAGAACGCGGTGCTGAAGGCCAAGCATCCGAACCGTTTC
>JANOUM010000820.1:0-3330 GCA_031416855.1 Rhodoferax sp.
ACACGCGGGTCATGAGGCGCGCCCGTGCGGCACGGGCCGTGTTGGACGCAAGCAGACGATCCGCTGCCAAGACGGCGACAACGTCCACCAGCGTATTGAGCGCCACGCAGATGCTTCCGAGCAGCACCAGTTGCGGCACCAGCGCTTCGACGGGGGCCACGAACTGGGGCAGGAACGCGAGGAAGAACAACGCCGTCTTGACGTTCAGCGACTCCACCACGATGCCTTCGAACAGGGCCCGACGCGCTCCCTGGGCGGGAGCAGCGTCGATGGAAGGCGCGTCGTCCTTGCGCAGCAGCATCCGCAACCCCAGAAAGACCAGGTAGGCCGCACCAACGTACTTGACCAGGTCAAAGGCCAGGGCCGACTGCGCGATCAGGAGCGACAGGCCAAGGGCCGCCGCCAGAACATGCAGCATGCCGCCGATGCCAGTGCCAAAGCACGATGCCAGCCCCTCCGACCGGCCGCCAGCGGCGGTACGGGCCACCACGTAGGCAATGCCCGGGCCGGGCGTGATGGCCAGAACGATGGCAGCGATGAAAAACGCCAGGAGTGTCATGGTGCAAAAGTGCTTTTCGTACAAGGCGGGTAACTACCGCGTGCACCATTGTTGCTCACAGGGTATGCCATCCCCGTCGCCGTCCATCTTGACGCCTGGGCAAGACGCGAGGAAATACCTGGCTTCGGCGCAGGATGTCATCTGGGAGCAGTACTTGCGACCATCGCATCGAAACGACACCGCCGGTGAGAGCCGCCAGACGGCTGATCCGATTCTTTCGTTCGGCGTTCAGTTGTTCGACTGTGGGGTGCTTACGTGGCTCGCCGGATGGGCATGGATCCGCTTGGTAGGTGGCCACGCCCTTGACGACGCATTTGTAATCGCGTCATTGTGCCCGTGCAGCGGCGCGCCGGGGCAGACTCCTGGCTGCGCAGTTTGGCGCCCGATGCCAGAGAGCCGCGGCAGGCGACACTGGCCTTGTCCCCCGTGTGTGTACGCTGGCGCACAGTCACGCCATGAAAGCAGGACTTTACTGGTACCACTGTTGGCCCGATTGCATCCTCACGCGGCGACGGACGAACAGTAAGCGGGCCGGGTTCCTGAAGGACCTCAAGCTATGGCACTGGATGGCATGACGCAACTGCCGACGTCGTCCAGTGGCCAGTCGATGAGCGTGAAAAGGAAACTTTCATGAACTCCCCAGCAATCTCTCCACGCGCCACGTGCAGCCCCGCGATGTGCTCCCACTTTCTGCGGTTCATGTCATTGTTCGACCTGGGGCGGGGCGTCGCCGTACCCTGTGACGAAGCCGGCAATGTCGACATAGACGCCCTCACCGAGCGCGCGCGATGCGCCTACCTCGGGGCACGCGCCCTGGTGGGTCGTGAGTATGCATGCCCGACGATCAAGCTCGCGGCCTGACATCACGCTGCCGGGCAGGCCGCTGGTTGCGGCCCACGAGCGCAGGCTCAGGCGGCACTGTCATTGCGAGCCACAGACTTGAATGCAACGATGGATGACTTGGCTCGGCTTTGAGCTGCGCAAAATTTCGGTGCGCTAAGGTTCGAACTTCAGCGGACAAATCGTCAAGGCACTGCCAAAACCGCTTTGACGCTTTCCCACTTTTCCGCTCCTTTTGCGCCGCAATTCCCGAAATATGCAACAAGTAAACGGACACCCGTCAGGCGTGACTCTGCCGACGCCCCAAGCCTTCAGCGATGAACGTGAGGACTAGAGAGTTCAAGGAAACACCCTCTGCCTTCGCACGGGTTGCCAACTGGGCATGCACGGTCTTTGGCACCCGGGCGACAAACTTTCCCGAGGCCACGCTTCCTCCGTTAGGCGCGGGAACAGGGAGTTCCTTCGCTTTGAGCGCGGCGATGGTGGACTTCAATGCATCTCGCCCGTTGACGATGGCTTCCTCAATAGAAGCGCCATCGGAGATGCAGTCGGAAAAATCAGGATACGAGATCAGAAATCCACCGCCTTCCTCAGCAGAAAGCGGACGGATCTCGAACCGGTATTCAATACGCTTACCCATGGCTTAGGCTCCTTCAATCAGCTCAAGAAAGAGCTTGATGTAGATCGGCTTGATCGGTCGGCGCGCTGGAACTGGAAGCGTCTTGCCGTCTTGGCGCACAAAGACGCAGTGACTTGACTTTTCGTGCCGCCAATCGATGTTGTGTTGGCGCGCTATGGTCTGAAGCTGGGCGAGCTGCCAATCTCTTGAATTGGTGTTCATCGCCTTCAGCAATTTCGCCGCAGTGTTCATGGCGCATGATACTGCGGGTAACATCAAGCGACAAACAGGCCCATCACCCTATGAGGCCGAACTTTGATGTAGCCGCCGAATCACCCGATACCTCTTTCGCCCGGCGGTCACAGCGAATACCAAGTCGTCGATTGAACAATGCCAGCGCGGCGTTCGAGCAACGTTGCGCCAGCTGGTGTTGCAACACGTCTTGCCCAAGGGATTACGGCGCTCGCGCAACTTCGGCCTGGCCCATCCCAACTGCAAGCACCGTCAACGGCTGGCGCTGCTGCGCCTGGGGCTCAGGCCCAGCGCGACGCTGCCCTGCCCGGCGGACGTGCGGCCAGCATTGAGCGAACGCCCCAAGCTGCAGTGCCGCTGCTGCGGCGCGGCGATGGTGATCGTGCGCCGGCGCATCGCATCCCTGGCATCCGACGATGACGCCGCGCGGGTGCCGCCGTGCAGCACGCGAGGGACACATGCACTGAGCCGCCAGCACCGATCCCCGACGACCGCCAACATGTACACGGGTGTGGTGCCGGCGCTCGTCTCAAATATCACAATCCGCATCCAACCACCCTCGCAAGGAGGGTGATGACGGCAACAAAAGCCGCCAACGTCCGTCAGCGTGACCTGTGCGGCCGGCAGGGCAGGCCAAACTTCAAGGAGATATTTTCTGTACCGGTGACCGGTCACCTGGTCCGGGCTCGTCCAACAAACGGATCAGGTCGCGGCTTTGGGCGATCTATCTTGATCCGTTAGCCCGCTGCGCGTGAAACCAGCGGAAATGTGGCTGGGTTTCGAATGGACTGCACCGATAAGTCGACGTCCAACCCCGGCCAGTAAAGATGGTCGGGGGTCGGCCACTGAACTTCGGAAATCTGTTCGATCGTCCCCTTTCGGAACCAGGGGAATTGATCGAAAGGTACGAGCAGTTCCTCGTCGGCAAGCAGAAGCCAAAAACCGTGCTTTGAAACATGGGTAACTTCAGCCGCCAAAGTGGTGGTTCCAGGCATCTTGGATCTCCTTCAAGTGTGCATTCACAACTGCTTGCGCTTGTCGAAGTTGCGTAGCAGAAAGA
>JANOUM010000821.1:0-2354 GCA_031416855.1 Rhodoferax sp.
GCCCGGGTTCGACACACCACCATCGCCGGCAGCCTGCCCAAACCGGCCTGGCTGGCCGAGTTGCCCAGCCAGGAGGCGCTGCAGCGTGGACCAATTGACTGGTGTGTCGCTGCACCCGAACAAGCGTCAGCCCCGGTCGGCCGCCGATGTTGACAGCACGTCCTGGATCGTGCGCGCCAGTTCGACTGCATCCACCGGCTTCACGAGGTGCGCCACAAAGCCCGCGCGTGCGGCCATCTCCTTGTCGCTGGACTGCTCGTACCCTGTCAATGCAATACGCGGGATGTCGCGAGTGGCCGGGTTCTCGCGCAGGCGCCGGGCGACCTCGTAGCCGTCCATGTCGGGCAGGCCGATGTCGAGCACCACCACGTCCGGCCTGGCGGACAACACGGCGGGCAATGCGCTGGCACCGTCAGCCACTTCCACCACGTCGTAACCAAAGGCGCGCAACAATTCCGCCATCACCTGGCGCGCATCGGCGTTGTCTTCCACGTACACCAGCCGGCCCATGCCGCGGGGGGAACTCGCTGCTGCTTGGGCAGCGATTTGCGGCGCTGCAATGCTCGGAATCGCGAAGCGCAAGGTGCTGCCCGATCCCGGTCCCGGGCTGTGCGCACCGATCACGCCGCCATGCAGCGTGACCAGTTGTGCCGCCAGCGCCAGGCCGATGCCCAGGCCGCTCTGGGCGCGGTTCGCCGGCGGCGGGCCCTGGAAGAACGGTTCGAAGATACGCGCCAGCAGCTCTGGTGCCATGCCGATGCCGGCGTCTCTGACGCACACCACCGCCTGTTGCGCGGCGCCGTCGTGCTCTACGGTGACCAGTATGCGGGCGCCCGGCGGCGAAAACTTCAGCGCGTTGTTGACCAGGTTGTTGACGATCTGCTCGACGCGCACCGGGTCTGCCGCCACCCACACATCCTGTGCCTGCACCGACAGCTCGAACCCGGTGGCCGTGCCCGACGCGCGCAGGGCCTGCACACAGTGCTGCACGCATTCGGCCAGGTTGACCGGGTGGATATCGAGCACGATCTTGCCTGCCATCAGGCGACCCGCATCCAGCAGGTCGTTCACGATATGGGCCAGGTGGTGGCTCTGGCGCTGGATGATCGCCAGGTTGCGCGCCCGGCGCGCGGGGTCGGTCGCATCGACTTCGAGCAGCGCGGCCGCGCCGGAAATTGCTGCCAACGGGGTGCGCAGTTCATGCCCGAGCATGGCCAGGAACTGGTCTTTCACGACCACCTGCGCCTGGGCCGCTTCCCGCGCCCGGGTTTCGTTCTCCAGCAGGCGCGCGCGTTCGGCCTCGGCGGCCTGGCGGGAATGGCGTTCGAGTCCCAGGAGTGCGCCGGCATCCCGCAGGTGGGCCTGCAGCGCGTTGACTTCGCGGATCGGGCTGTGTTCTTCCTGCGGAGTTTCGCCACGTCCCAGCGACATGGCGGCCCGGCCGGCACCGTCGATCGCCTGGATGAAGCGCCGGCCGAACCATGCCGTCGCCAACGCCGCCGTGGCCAGAGCGAGCAGCATGCCCAGCGCGGCCAGCCACAATGCCCTGGCGGCCGTGGCATCCACCGAGGGGACGGGCGCGGCCACCGCGATCGTCCAGCCGGTGAGTTCGGAATGGGCGAACGCGTCGTAGGATTCGACACCCTCGACGGTGGAGTGCCGGATCAATCCGGCATCGGCCGCCGCCGCAGCAGCGACGAGTTCCGGCCTGGCCGGTTTACCGACCAGCGCGGCGGTCATGTGGCTGCGCGCAATGAAGTGACCCTGGCGGTCGATTACGGCGACGATCCAGTCCTCCGGCACAGCGGGTTGCAGGGCGACTTGCTGCCAGCGCTCCACGGCGATCGCCTGCGCGAGCACGTACGGCGTGCCGTTTCCGGCCATTGCGGGGACATTGATGGTGATGCGCAACTTGCCCGAGAGCGGCCCCAGGTGCAGGTCGGTGACCAGCGGCTGGCGGCCGGACAGCACCTGGCGAGCGAGTGCCGGTTCGGCGGCAGACGGCATCGGTGTGCCAAAAGGCACCAGCGTGTTGAGCACCTGGCGGCCCTGGGCATCGAGCAGCTCGGTCCAGCCGTCGGGCGGCTGGTTCAGCGCCATCGCCTGCGCATGAAACCGGGGCAGGTCCTGCACTTCGAGGTGCTGGGATTTGGCCAGCACCTGCAGCGCAGACAACGCGCCCTGCGCTTCGCGGTCCACCAGCAAGGCGGTAGCCCGCACGGTCTCGCGCAGCCCGCGCAGCGCCGATTGGCGTTCCCCCTCGCGTATTCTGTCCAGCGCGATACCTCCCGCCAGCACCACCGGCAGGAGGATGGCGGCGGCCATCAGGACCAGGTAGGTGCGGATACGCATGG
>JANOUM010000822.1:0-7796 GCA_031416855.1 Rhodoferax sp.
CCGACGGCAGCACCGGCACGGACCCCATCGTCACCGACTGAACCCAGGACCCGCCATGCCCAGCAACCAGCAGATTCTTCTCGACAACCGGCCCCAGGGCGAAGCCAGTGCCGGCAACTTCCGGCTCGTCAGCACCGAGACGCCGACCCTGCAGGGCGGCCAGGTGCTGGTGCGCCACCATTTCCTGAGCCTGGATCCCTACATGCGCGGGCGCATGAACGATGGCAAGAGTTACGCACAGCCCCAGGCCCTGGGTCAGGTCATGGGTGGCGGTACCGTTGGCGAAGTCGTCGACTCGCGTTCGGAGCGTTTCCAGGTGGGTGACAAGGTTGTGGGCATGGGTGGCTGGCAGCACTACAGCGTGGTGGACGCCACACAGGTCGGCGCGTTGCGCAAGGTCGACACCACCCATGTGCCATTGAGCCACTACCTCGGTGCAGTCGGCATGCCTGGTGTCACCGCCTGGTACGGCCTGGTGCGCATTTGCGAGCCCAAGGCGGGGGACACCCTGGTGGTCAGTGCGGCGACCGGAGCCGTCGGCAGCGCGTTCGCGGCATTGTCCAAGGCGCGCGCTTGCCATACCGTCGGCATCGCCGGTGGCCCGGACAAATGCCGTTATGCGACGGAGGAACTGGGTTTCGACGCCTGCATCGACTACCAGCAGCATGCAGATGCGGCTTCACTGTCACGTGCACTGAAGGCCGCCTGCCCCAAGGGCATCGACGGATATTTCGAGAGTGTCGGTGGCATGGTGCTCGATGCCGTGCTGCCGCGCATGAACGCCTTTGGCCGTGTCGCGGTGTGCGGCATGATTTCGGGTTATGACGGTGCGCCGATACCGCTGGCGAACCCGCAGCTGATTCTGGTGAGCCGGCTCAAGGTGCAGGGCTTCATCGTCAGCGAACATATGCAGGATTGGCCGGCGGCCTTGTCGGAACTGGCGGGCCTGGTGGCCAGCGGCAAGTTGCGTCCGCGCGAGTCGGTCGCCGCCGGGCTGGCCGCCGCGCCCGAGGCATTCCTGGGTCTGCTCAAAGGGCGTAATTTTGGCAAGCAACTGGTAAAACTGGTCTGATACGGTTGGCAGGGGGACTACCATGGATCCGGATGTTTCAACCCACGAGGTGATCAACCAGACCGCGCCCCTGGTCGATTACAACCTGTTTACCGGCAACCAGGCGTTGCGTGCCGCGCTGGCGTTTAACGCGCCGCAACTCGACACCGGCCCCTTGTCCCTGCTCGGCCAACAGCTGGGGACGGCGCAGATGCAGACACACGCGCGCCTGGCCAACGTCTTCACGCCCCAGCTGCACAGCCATGACCGCTTTGGACGGCGCATCGACGAGGTCGAGTTCCACCCCAGCTACCACGTCCTGATGAGCGCTGCGGTGGCGGCCGGCCTGCATGGTTCCCCCTGGGCCGGCGGCGACAGCGCCGGGCGGCACGTGGCGCGGGCGGCCGGTTTCATGTTGTTCACCGAGCTCGAATCCTCGGTCCTGTGCCCGATCTCGATGACCTATGCGGTCACGCCGGCCCTGCGCGGCAACCCGCAAATCTACGCCGACTGGTCACCCGGCCTGACCAGCCGCGCCTACGACCCGCGCCTGCTGCCCTGGCGCGACAAGCCGGGCCTGACCATGGGCATGGGCATGACCGAAAAGCAGGGCGGCTCCGATGTGCGGTCCAACACCACACACGCGACGGCGCACGGGGCGGACGACTGGGGCAGCCGCTACCGTGTGGTCGGGCACAAATGGTTCATGTCCGCACCCATGTGCGACGCGTTCCTGATCCTGGCCCAGACCGGCAGCGGCTTGTCGTGCCTGTTTCTGCCGCGCGTCCTGGCGGACGGCAGCCGCAATGCGGTGCATGTCCAGCGCCTGAAGGACAAACTTGGCAACAAGGCCAACGCCAGCTCCGAGGTCGAGTTCCAGGGCGCGACCGCCTGGCTGGTCGGCGAGGAGGGGCGTGGCATCTCCCAGATTCTGGAGATGGGCACCCTGACCCGGCTCGATTGCGCTCTGGGCACCAGTGGCCTGATGCGCCAGGCGCTGGGAATCGCACTGCACCACACCCGCCAGCGGCATGCGTTTGGCAAGGCGCTCGATGCGCAGCCATTGATGCGCAATGTACTCGCCGACCTGGCGCTGGAAAGCGAGGCCGCGTGTGCGCTTGCGCTGCGGCTGGCCCGGGCGTTCGACCGTGCGGACCAGGCGCAGGAGCGCCTGCTGGCCCGGATCCTGACGCCGATCTCCAAGTTCTGGATCTGCAAGCGTGGCAGCCACTTCGCCCAGGAGGCCATGGAATGCCTGGGTGGCAATGGTTATGTGGAAGCAGGCGGCGAGGGCGTGCTGGCGCGCATCTACCGCGAGATGCCGCTGAACTCGATCTGGGAGGGCGCCGGCAACATCATGGCCATGGACCTGCTGCGGGCGCTGCGCCAAGGCGATACGCGCGACGTGCTGCTGGCGGAACTGGCGGTGGCCCGGGGTGTGCATCCGGCGCTGGACCGGCTGATGGCTGTGTTGCCGCATCGCATGGAAGATATGTCGACCGAGGTCGAGGCGCGCCGCCTGTCGCAGGACATCGCCCTGGCGATGCAGGCCTGCCTGTTGTGCCAGACGGCGCCGCCAGCCATATTCGCCGCATTTTGTGAATCCCGCCTCGCCGGTGACTGGGGGCAGGTGTTTGGCACACTCGGACGTGGTGTCGACCTGGATGCGATCCTGGTCCGCGCGCGCCCGCAGTGAACGCGGATCGCTTGGGCCGGAGCATGCCAGCACTCCGGTGGACCCTGTCCGGCTTCGATGCCCTGTCCACCACCAGCCTGTACGAACTGCTTCGGCTGCGTTCCGAGGTGTTCGTGCTGGAGCAGGCGTGTGCATTCCAGGACATCGACGGACTCGACCAGCGCGCCATGCACCTGCAGGGCCACAGCGAGGGCGTCCTGGTGGCGTATGCGCGCTGTTTTGCCGCCGGCGCGAGTTTTCCCGAGGCAAGCATCGGCCGGGTCGTCACCCGCAGCTCTGCCCGCGGCACCGGCCTGGGCCACGCACTGGTCGCGCGGGCGTTGCAGTCGGTCGGCGAGTTGTGGGGCGTGCAAGCGGTGCGTATCGGGGCCCAGGCCCACTTGAAGCAGTTCTACCAGCGCCACGGCTTTTCGGACGTGGGCAAACCGTATGTGGAAGACGGTATCGAGCACCTCGAAATGGTGTGGATGCCATGAATATTACCCAAGGAAGATGAGCATGCAGCGTTTCAAGCAACAAACCGCCGTGTTGACGGGCGCCGGATCCGGATTCGGTCTGGAGTGCGCCCGACTCGGGGCCCGACTGGGCATGAACCTCGTGCTGGTCGATGTGCAGCAGGATGCGCTGGACCGAGCTGCCGCCGAGATCACCGCCACTGGCGTGCCGGTGCTGGCCCGGCGCGTCGACGTGTCCCGGGCGTCTGAGGTGGAAGCCCTGGGCGCTGCGGTTCTGGAGCGCTTCGGCGCGCCACACCTGGTGTTCAACAACGCCGGTGTCGGCGCCGGTGGCCTGATCTGGGAGACCAGTGTGAAGGACTGGGACTGGGTGCTGGGTGTCAATGTGATGGGTGTTGTGCATGGGGTGCGGGTGTTCACGCCGATGATGCTGGCAGCTGCCGCACGCGACCCACAGTACCGCGGGCACATTGTGAACACCGCCAGCATGGCCGGCCTGTTGAACCCGCCCAACATGGGTGTCTACAACGTCAGCAAACACGCTGTGGTGAGTCTCTCCGAAACCCTCTACCAGGATCTGACCCTGGTCACCGAACAGGTCAGCGCCAGCGTGTTGTGCCCGTTTTTCGTGCCCACCGGAATTTCCCACAGCGAGCGCAACCGGCCGCAGGAATTGCGCGACGCGGATGCCAGGCCGACCCGCAGTCAGTTGATCAACCGCGCGATGAGCGACAAGGCGGTCGGATCGGGCAAGGTCACGGCCTCGGATGTGGCGCAAAAGGTGTTCGACGCCGTCGCTGCGCGCCAGTTCTACATCTACAGCCACCCCAAGGCGCTGCGGTCGGTCCAGACGCGGCTGGAGGACATCGTGCAGGCGCGCAACCCGACCGACCCGTTCGCCGACAAGCCGGAAATTGGCACCCAGTTGAAACAGGCGCTGCGCGCGGCAGGCTGAGCGCGCGCCGTGGCGGTCGGTCCGCTCCGTCTGGCCAGCGCGGGGGGCCGGTGACCTCAGTGGACCTGGCGCGGGCTGTTGTGGTCGAACAGGTCAACCTGTTCGCGGATGTCCTCGGTCTTTCCGAGGACGCTGGTGAAACGCAGCAGTTGTTCGTCGCTGATGAAACTCGCCGATGATTCTGCGGTAAGCAGTGTTTCGGGCGGCTGGGGGCGGGCCACAATGTAGCCCTGGACGTAATCCACGCCGATTTCCGCAA
This sequence comes from Rhodoferax sp., assembly GCA_031416855.1. GTDB lineage: Bacteria > Pseudomonadota > Gammaproteobacteria > Burkholderiales > Burkholderiaceae_C > CAISIP01. The sequence continues at coordinate 4,417 of JANOUM010000822.1, forward strand.
GGGTTTGCACCGTGGCCGTGTCTTCGGCCCATTCCGCGATGGTCTGCATGCCCAGGTTGCCGGCCAGGTTGACGATCGCCTCGACGATCGCCACATTGGCCGGGTGGTTGTTCATGTTGACGATGAAGCTCCCGTCGATCTTGAGCAGGTCTGCCGGCAGTTCCTTGAGGTAGGAGAACGAGGTGTAACCGGCACCAAAATCGTCCAGCGCCACCTTGGCTCCAAAACCGCGCACCTTGTCGATGAACAGGCGGGTGTTGTTGAGGTCGTGCAGCGCCACACTTTCGGTGATCTCGATGCACAGGTGGCGTGCGATGTCCCTGTTGGCTGCCAGCATCGCGAACACGTCCTGCATGAATTTCTCGTCATTGAGCGACGCGCCGCTGAGGTTCATGCAGACAAAACGGGTGTTGGTGAGCCGACGTTCGTTCACATTGAGCCAGGCCAGCGTGGTGGCCAGCACCCAGCGGTCGATCAAGCCCATATGGCCGCTGTTCTCCGCCGCCGAGATCAGGCGGTCGGTGGGCACCGGTTTGCCGTCCGGCCCCTTCATGCGCAGCAGCACCTCGAAATTGAGCGACCCGTGCGGCGCCTTGAGCGACATGATGGGCTGCATCACCAGGAACAGGCCGTCTGTGGCGGCGCTGGTGGAGAGGTGCTCCACCAGGTGCAGTTCCGCCTCATGCTCGCGAAACGCCGCCGCCGTGTGCTCGTAGACCACCAGGCCATCCTTGTGTCCGCGTTTGGCTTCGCGACAGGCCCGGTCGGCCGTGGACAGCGCGTCCTTGATCTGGGTTCCCGGACTGACCTCGATCAGCCCGACCGAACCTCGCACCTGAAAGGCCTTCTCGCCAACCCGGAACGGTGTGCTTCCGATGCTGCGCACAATGCCTTGGCTGACCAGGGTGGCCAGTGGCATCTTGGTGTCGGGCATCACGATCACGAATTCGTCACCACCGACACGGCCGACCCGGATCGAGCCCGACACGACATCGTTCAGGCGCCGGCACACCTGTTGCAATACCTCGTCACCGGCGTTGTGACCGTACAGGTCGTTGATCAGTTTGAAGCGGTCGAGGTCGAGGTAAGCCAGCGCCAGTGGTTTGCCATGGACGGACTCGGTGGAAGCCTCCTGGTAGGCTTTTTCGATGCCGCGGCGGTTCAGGACCTTTGTCAACGGATCGTTGTTGGCCAAAAAGTTCAGCTCCTCGGTGGCCCTGGATTTTTCCGTCACGTCCTGCAGCGAACCCTCGATCTTGCCGTTGGCCAGCGTCGCCTTGACCAGGAAGCGCCGTGCTTCGCTGTCGTCGCGCGAGCGCTTGCCGCGGATCTCGAGTTCACCGCCCACCTGCGCATAGACAAAGTGGTGCAGTTGGGTCCAGGCGCCCTGGTCGAAGTACTGCTGCCACAGGTTGCTGGCCGGCTGCAGCACGCGCGGCCCGAGCATGTCGGTCAGCGCCGGGTTGGCGCTGGTGAAGCGGCCCTGCGGGTCGAGCGTGAACAAGCCGATCGGCATCGCGTTGAAATTGTGCTCCAGTTCGGCCTGGATACGCAGGCGCTGTTCGTGCTCCTGACGCATCTGCTCGGCGATCGCCAGCGCCGCCAGCAATGAAGAGGACAGCGCCACCGTCACGAAATTGGCGGCCCCGGCGACCTCCTGGATGCCGGACGCCGCCGCAAAGATCTCCGACAAGGCCGAAAGGAAGGTGACGCCGAGCGAAGCGCCATACCACATGGCAACCCGGGAATGGGTGCGTAGCAGGATGTTGCCCAGGCTGAACGCCATCAGCACCACGCCCAAGCCGGTCACCAGCCACATGATCGGTTGCCAATAGCGGTAACTCAGGAAAAACGACACCAGCAGGAACGGCAGGCACAACCACTGGATGATGCGCAGCGGATCGGCATACCGCGTCTTGGCGAGTTCCTCGTGGAACAACTTGCGGTACAGCGTCAGTGTCAGCAGGCTGTAGATCGCCACCGTGACCGACCGGCCCTGGATCAGCCAGTCGGCGGGAACCAAATGCCCCAGCCACTGCACATCCCATCCGGCTGTGATAGCCCCCATACGCAAGGTCATCACCAGCCAGGCAGCAAACAGCACGTAGATGATCTGCCGGTTGATCAGCGCCGTCATCAGCACAAAAACCGCCAGCACGATCAATCCGCCATCCAGCAGCCCCGACTTGCGGTGAAACTCGTACACCGAGCGTTCCAGTTCCTTGGCCGGCCAACTGACAGCGGTCAGGTGCGCCGCGCCGACAAACGAAGCGCGGCACAACACGTCCATGGCCGGTTGATCGATCTGCAGTGCGAACCCGGCCTTGACGGGAGCCAGTGCGCCCTTGGCCATGCTGCGGGACGACTCGCCCAATGGCTGTTTCAGGTTCGCGCGGTCCCAGCAGGCGATCTCGACCGCGTGGCGCGATGGGAACTCCACCAGGGTTGGCCCTTCCACTGGGCGCCGGGCCGACAACGCCAACCAGACCGGAGCTTCGGAGCGGTGGGTCTTGTAATGGGTGACCGGACGGCCGGCATCAACCAGCGGCAGCGCCTCTTCGGGTGTGGCCGGCCCGGTGACCGCTGTGAACACCTTGAATTCGAGCGCCTTGCCGCTGGTGTAGGCGTATTGGTCGTCCCACAGCACCAGGGCAGCGATCGACACCATGGCGATCAGCAGTGGCACGAGGTAGATCGTCAATGTCCACAACAACCACTCGAACACCGCGCGAATGCGCGGAGCAGCAGACTTGTCTGGTACCGATATCCGCTCTGGCATGCGTCCTTGTTTGACGCCAGATCACCGCTGGCGCCGCTAAAGTCTACGCAAGTAGCCGACCCAGTCAACCCGCAATTCAACGAATGCCACGGTGCAACCTGCGATTAGGGCACCGAGTGTTGTATGAATCAGACAATTCGGCGGCTTGACGGCCGCAAATTGGTGCTCTCGGGGGTCGCGGGGAACAATCCACCCCATGGAGACACCCGACCCGGACGGACATCGATGTCCGGATGGTGGATATGGCTGAAGAAGCTCAGCAGCGGGTGATTGGCTTCGGTCCAGCGCTGGTGACCGGTGTCGATCTCGAAGCCGAGAACCCGGTGCGGTATGTTGGCGCCATGGCGCATCGGGATGAATCCCTGCTCCGGAAACAAGTCTTCGAACAGCAATTGGTCGTATTGCCGATCGAGTGGGGCACGGGCGGCGACGATGGCCCACTCGATGCCGTCGATCTCGCAATACTGGAACGCTGCCTTGATCAGCACGGTCTTGACCAGGCGGCCTGTGGTGCCGCCGACAATGCCCAGCCGGCTCACTTCGGCCAGTGGACGATCGCGCAGCCAGCGCGGCAGGCTGACCGACTGCTCGACCTTCAGCG
>JANOUM010000823.1:0-5117 GCA_031416855.1 Rhodoferax sp.
GGTTTGGACGACGTATTTAGGGAAACAGAAATTCCGAAAGTACCAGTTGCCTCACCACTTGTCATTGCGGACTTGATCCGCAATCCAGTGCACCAGGGCTGCATGGATGCCCCCGGATCGAAGTCCGGGGCAGGCTCATCAAGTCCGGCATGACAACGGTATATCGGCAATTTCCATTTCCCTTAAACTTTCCAAGACCTATGCAGAAAACGCATTAAGCAGTTCACATCGTCCGCCAAGCGGCTCGGGCAGCCTCCGAAACGCCTCGCCGGGTGCCCTGTCGGCCACCCGCGGCGCCGCCAGAAACCCGGAGCCGACGCTGCTGCGCTGGCCACGTCGGGGATTGGGCTACATTTCCCGTTATGTACCTGCCCCGCCAATTCGACCTGCCGGACCGCGCCATCGCGCGTGACCTGATGCGTGCGCATCCGCTGGCCAGTCTCATCAGCAACGACGCTGACGGGTTGCCGTATGTCTCCCACCTTCCGCTGCATGTCGAGGAACGCGCAGACACGCTGGTCCTGCTGGGCCATTGCGCCAAGCCCAACCCGCACTGGCGCTACCTGCAGGAGCGGCCGGTCGCCGTGGTCACCTTCATGGGCCCGCAGGCCTACATGACGCCGCGTGTCTACCCCGATCTGGTGCGGGTGCCGACCTGGAACTACCTGGCTGTCCATTGCACGGTGCGAGCGACGCTGCTGCAAGGCGCGCCGGACAAGGATCACCTGCTCAAGAAACTCATCCGCGACCACGACCCGGCCTATCTGGCGCAGTGGCTCGACCTGGAGCCGGATTACCAGCAGAGCATGCTGGCCGGCATCGTGGCGTTCGAACTCGTGGTGTGCAGCCTGCAGTGCAAGGTCAAGATCAACCAGCACCGGCCGGAGGCCCATGCGCGCATGCGTGGACAGTATGCGGCGGGAGGCGAGAACGAACAGGCCCTGGGCCGATGGATGGATCGGCTGGGCATTGGCAATGGCGCGGGCCAGGATGCAGACTGAAGCCGGCGCGAACGACCCGGACGCACGGTGGATGGCGTTGGCGCTGGCGCAAGCCGCGCTGGCCGGCGCGGCTGGGGAGGTGCCGGTGGGTGCGGTCGTGCTCCGGCAGGGGCAGGTGCTGGCGGTCGGGCACAACCGGTCCGTGGGCGGCCATGACCCGACGGCCCATGCCGAGATCGAGGCGCTTCGGGCGGCAGCCCGCGCGCTGGGCAACTACCGGCTCGATGGCTGCGAGCTTTTTGTCACGCTCGAGCCCTGTGCGATGTGCGCCGCCGCCATCCTCCATGCGCGGCTGGCACGCGTCGTCTTCGGCGCGCCAGACCCGAAGACCGGTGCTGCGGGGTCGGTACTCGACCTGTTTGCCAATCCACAGCTCAACCACCAGACGCAGCTGCGCGGCGGCGTGTTGTCCGCGCCATGTGCGGCCGTGTTGCGGGAGTTCTTTGCCAACAAGCGCGAGGAGATTCGCAAAATGAGCCAGACCTTGCGCGATGATGCCTTGCGCACGCCGGAGCGGCGCTTCCATGACCTGCCGGGGTACCCGTGGCAGGCCCGCTACCTGAACGACCTGCCGGCCCTTGACGGGCTGCGCATGCATTACCTCGACGAGGGCCCACAGGACGCACCGCGCACCTGGTTGTGCCTGCATGGCAACCCGGCCTGGAGCTACCTGTACCGCAAGATGATCCCGGTATTCCTGGCCGCCGGTGACCGGGTGGTCGCACCCGACATGCCGGGCTTTGGCAAGAGCGACAAGCCCAAGAAGGATGCGCGACACAGTTTTAGCTGGCACCGGCAGGTGCTGCTGGAGTTTGTCGAGCGGCTGGATCTTGGCGACATCGCGCTGGTCGTGCAGGACTGGGGCGGCCTGCTCGGGCTGACCCTGCCCATGGCCGCTCCGCGGCGCTACACCGCCTTGCTGGCCATGAACACCATGCTGGCCACTGGCGACGCGCCGCTGAGTGCGGGTTTTCTGGGCTGGCGCGAGATGTGTGCCCGCAGCCCCGAGTTCGACGTGGCACGGCTGTTCGCGCGCGGCAACCCGCGGATGAGCCCGCAGGAATGCGCCGCCTACATGGCACCCTATCCGGACAGCGGACATCGCGCGGCCCTGCGCGCGTTCGCGCCGATGGTGCCGGAATTCATCGATTCCGACGGTGCGGCAGTGTCGCGCGAGGCGCGCGATTTCTGGCGCTCGCAATGGTCCGGCAAGACTTTCATGGCGGTTGGTGTGCAGGATCCGGTGCTGGGGCCGCCGGTGATGGTGGCGCTGCAGCAGATCGTGCGCGCTTGCCCCGCGCCAATGCTGGTCGAGCCAGCGGGGCATTTCGTGCCGGAACATGGCGCAGCGATCGCGCGGGCGGCCCTGCAGGCATTCGACAGCCTGGGCCGACCGACATGATCGGCGCTGATCACTACACTTGCCATCTCATCGCATGAGCCACATCTACGTCTATTCCCCCTCCAGTGCCCAGCGCGACAAGCCGGCGTTTCGCCGTGGCGTCGCACGGCTCGAGGCGCTGGGCCACGAGGTCGAGGTGGATCTCGACGCACTGGCCACCCACAAGCGTTTTGCAGGCGACGACGCGACCCGTCTGGCGGCCATCCACCGGGCGGCGGCCAGCGGCGCCAACCTGGCGATGATCAGCCGCGGCGGCTACGGCCTCACGCGGCTGTTGCCAGACATCCGCTACCAGGCGATCGCGCGGGCCATTTCCAGAGGCACCCGCTTCATGGGATTCAGCGACTTCACGGCCCTGCAGTGCGCGCTGTTCGCCAGGACCGGCGCCCGGACCTGGATCGGGCCGGCGATTCATGACGACCTGGGTTTTCCCGAGGAGCCAGACGAGATCACGATGGCCTGCCTGGACGATCTGCTGCGCGACCAGGGGGAGGGCGCGGGCTGGCAGATGCCCCGGACGCGCGCCCGCGGCACCGACGGCGGCGATGTTCCGCCACTGGCCAGACCGGTGCACAAGGCGACTCTGTGGGGTGGCAACCTGGCGGTCCTGACATCGCTCGTGGGCACGCCGTATTTGCCCGAAATCAAAGGCGGCGTGCTGGTGCTGGAGGACATCGCCGAGCACCCGTACCGGGTCGAGCGCATGTTGACGCAACTGCTGCACGCCGGCGTGCTGGCACGCCAGAAAGTGATTGTGCTGGGGCAGTTCACCCACTACACGCTGGCGCCCAACGACAAGGGCTACACCCTCAGGACGGCAGTCGACTGGTTGCGCAGCAAAATCAAGGTTCCGGTGCTCACCAACCTGCCCATGGGGCATGTGCCGACCAAGGTGGTCCTGCCGTTCGGTGCGCCGGTGGACCTGCTCGTCGACGGCCGAGACGCACTGATCTACTGGGGCTGAGCCGCCGGGGACGCTGGTGGCTCAGGGTTTGGCGCCGGCCTTGAGGATGCCGCGGATGGTGTTGCGGCTGTGGTTGCCGAAGTTCTCCAGCAGTCCGGCCAGCACGCGGTCCAGTTCCGCGCGTTTGGCCGCGTCTTGTTTCGCCATCGCGCCGGCCAGGTCGATGCCGGCCTCCTTGACGCCGAAATCGAACGCCGGGTCGGCTACGAAGGTGGGCGGCATCGCGGCCACGATGGCCGTCGCCGTCTTTTCGCCTGCGCCGTACGACTCGCGCGCCACCACATCGCGCGGGTACAGGTCGGACCAGGCGGGGTAGTTCGCTTCGCGGTCAGGCTTGCGCAGGGCCAGCTCCAGCGGCGAGTCCTGCCTGGCGCGCGCCGCATCCATCAATAGCTGGTTCTGGTACTTCTCCAGCGCCAGATGGCGGTTGGACAGCAGCACCACCAGCTCGTCGCGTTGTTTCGGCATGCCCGCCATGGCCATCAGGTTGGCGCCGATCATGCGCAGGGTCGAGTCGCCCGGAGCCAGGCTGGCGTGGTAGGGTTGGGTCAGGTCCTGTACATAGTGCAGGGCCAGGCCCGTGAAACGCCAACCCCAGTAGGTATGCCCGGTGCGAAAGGCCAGCGCAGCCAGGCTGCTGTACTGGTGCGTACGCAGCAAGGGCAGGGTGCGCCGGAGGAACGGCGCCGCCTGGTAGAGGATCCAGTCCTGGTGGTAGAAGCCCATGTGGAACGGTGCCTGGGTCGAAAAATACAGCGCCGGATTGCCGAAGGGCAGCTTGCCGAATCCGTAGACCTTGCCCCAGTCCGAGGGGCTGTCCTCCCACAGGTTGATGTCCAGGCCGTAGTCGGGTTCGTCCGAGGCCGACGCGACCACCGCCAGCGGGGCCACCATGTCGCCCGGTTTCAGCCCCTGGAAGCGGTAGGTCGAGTTGGGTTGTTCGGGCAGGAAGTTCACGCTGCCAAACGCAACCTGTCGTGCCGGGTCGACCGGCGCACGCGGATCTGGCTGGACAAACAGCGCGAACTTGCTGTTGGGGGACACCCGCAGCGCCATCAGGAACGCGAGACGGCGTGCGTCGTCCGCCCGCCCCGCGTGGGCGCTGAATGCCAGTACATCCGGTCGCGGTGCGTACGATGCGATGTTCGCGCGTGCCCAGGTCTCCTGCTCGGCGAGCAGGCGCTCGATCGCCTTCTCCTCGGCCTTGAGGAACACCTCCAGGGGTTCGACCGCAACCGCAGCGGCTCCGGCCACTTCGGGCATTTTTTCCAGCGCCCGGTACGACACCAGCGCATGGTTGCTCCAGCCCCAGGCCGGGTGGCAGATCAGGGCAAACAGGCTGGCCAGCAGCAGCAAGTGGGGTTTCATGGCGTGTGCCCTGCGGTTATTGCGCCCGGTGTGGAAGGGCATCGGTCGTCCGTTGTCATCATACCGAAGCGCAGTGGCGGCAGGTTGGCGGGCTGCGTGCAGAATGGCGGTGATGCACATGCACATGCACCTGCTCATGCACCTGCGACGCCTGGTTCTCCTTTGGCTCCTGCTTGGCCATGCACTGCCGGCATTCGCCTGCGCGATCTGCGCGCCGGCCGATGGCCAGAACACACTGCTCTACCAGATGTACGCGGCCGACGCCGTGGTGCTGGCCACGCCGCAACTGCCTGGCACCGGCTACCGTGTCGTGGCCCAGGTCAAGGGATCGCCGCCGCCGGAGCCGATTGCCATGGTGCAGTGGACCGTGGCCGCGCCGGCT
>JANOUM010000824.1:0-3587 GCA_031416855.1 Rhodoferax sp.
TTGCGGGTCGGTGCCCAGTTATCCCGTGGTCAATTGATGCACCTGGCGCTGATGTCCAGCGAGAACCGTGCAGCCCATGCCCTGGGTCGCACCTACCCCGGCGGCTTGCAGACATTCGTCGCATTGATGAATGCCAAGGCACTCAGCCTGGGAATGTCCGATACGCGTTACGTGGAGCCAACCGGGCTGTCCAGCAAGAACCAGTCCAGCGCCCAGGATCTGGCCCGTCTGGTGAACGTGGCCTATGGCAACCCGACGATGCGCGAGTTGTCCACCTCAAAGCATCACGAGGTCGAGGTCGGCAACCGGACCCTGCAGTTCAATAACACCAATCGGTTGGTGAGCAATCCGGCCTGGCAGATCGGTCTGCAGAAGACGGGCTACATCTCCGAGGCCGGACGTTGCCTGGTGATGCAGGCCACGGTGGCCGGGCGCAAGCTCATTATGGTGTTTCTGGATTCAACCGGCAAGTTCACGCGTCTGGCCGATGCGGAACGTGTACGCCGGTGGGTCGAGTCGGCGCCGGTGGCCAAGCCGCCGCTAGGCTGAGCGGCGTCAGGGCCGGCGCGGTGCCGGTGCGAAACCCAGCGTGTCCGAGATCTGCCGGGCGGTGGCCTGGAGCTGGCTCAACCAGGCGTCGTCCAGCCGGCTCGCCGGTGCCGAAATCGACAATCCCGCCACCAGCTTGCCCTGGTCGTCGTAGACGCCGCAGGCCATGCAGCGAACGCCCAGCTCTAGTTCTTCGTTGTCCTGTGCAAACCCGAGCTGCCGCACCTTGCCCAGTTCGCGTTCCAGTGCCGGTAGCTGCGTGATGCTGTTCTTGGTCTGCCCGTGCAGGCCGGTGCGTGTCGCATAGGCGCGGATGCGCGGGACGTCGTCCGCCGACAGGAACAGTTTCCCCACCGATGTCAGGTGCAGCGGTGCGCGCCCGCCGATCGCACGCACCACCTGCATGCCCGAGCGTTCGCTGTAGGCGCGCTCCACATAGATGATCTCGTCGCCCTGGCGCACGCTCAGGTTGACCGGTTGCTGGATCCTCTTGTGCAATTCGCGCATCGGAGCCAGCGCCGCGTCGCGCACGTTCAGGCGGTCTTTGACCAGGTTGCCAAGCTCCAGCAAGCGCATTCCCAGCCGGTAACTCCCGGGCTGCGAACGCTCCACGAAACGGCCGATCGCCAGGTCGTTGAGGATGCGATGCGCCGTGGACGGATGCAAACCGGTCTTCTCGCTGATGTCCTTGAGCGAAATCGCATCCTCGCGCGAGGCCAGCACGTCGATCAGCGCAAACATGCGCCCGATCACCTGGACCGCCGGTGTGGCGACGCTGTCCGGATCGAATTTCTTCATGGCGCGGCTTTGGCGCGGGCCACGCGGGCGGTGTCGCCGCCAGTCCAGGCCCCGTCCAGCAGCCGTTGTTGCGGGTGGAACCGGGCCTTGTAGTTCATCTTTGGGCTGGCCTCGATCCAATAACCGAGGTACAGGTGCGGCAGGTTCAGCTCGCGCGCCCGTGAGATTTGCCACAACACGTTGTAGGTGCCATAACTGGCGGCCGGATCGGGTTCGTAAAACGTGTAAACCGCCGAGATGCCGTCTTCCAGCACGTCGAGGATGGATACCATGCGCAGCGCGCCGGCGGTACCACTGCCAGCGGGCTCGCGGAACTCCACCAGGCGCGAATTGACACGGCTTTGCAGCAGGAACTGGGTGTATTGCTCGCTGCTGTCGTGGTCCATGCCGCCGCCCGCGTGGCGGCCGTTCTGGTAACGAAGGTACAGCTGGTAGTGCTCGGGCAGGAAGCAAAGCCGGGTGATGCGTGTTTGCAGCGTGTTATGGCGACTCCAGGCACGCCGTTGGCTGCGGTCCGGCGCAAACGCGTTGACCAGCACCCGCAACGGCGTGCAGGCCTGGCAGGTGCCGCAATGCGGCCGGTAGGTGAACAGCCCGCTGCGCCGGAAACCCTGGCTGACCAGCTCCGAGTAGGTGGCGTTGTTGATCAGGTGGCTCGGTGTCGCCACCTGGGACCGCGCCTGCCTGCCAATCAGGTAGCTGCAGGGGTACGGCGCGGTCGCGTAAAACTGCAATGTCTGAAGGGGAAGGTCCTTGAGATGGGTCACTTGAACGCGGGCTTGTCTGGCAGGAGTGATTGCCAGTATAGAGGCTCGAATTTCCAGCGCGGCGCGGTGCTCGCGTGCCCTGCCGACGACAGGGTCTGAAAGCGGGCGCGGGGCATTTCCCGGGCACCCAGCGACGCCAGATGGTCGGTGTTCTGCTGGCAATCGATCAGCCCGATCTGCTGCGCCCTGCAAAAGGCGGTCAATGCCGCCAGCGCGATCTTCGAGGCGTCGCTCCGCAGGCTGAACATCGACTCGCCAAACACCGACCGCCCGATCGCGACACAGTACAACCCGCCGACCAGACGCCCGTCGATCCAGGTCTCGACGCTGTGGGCAAAACCGGCTTGGTGCAGGGCGATATAGGCCTGTTGCATCTGCGGCAGGATCCAGGTGCCACCAGAGCCGGGCTCCCGGGTGCTGGCGCAGGCATGGATCACGTCCGCAAATGCGGTGTCGAAGCGCACCTCGCACCCTGGTTGCCGCACAAAGCGTTGCAGCGTCTTGCGCAAGGAGCGGTGCAATCGGAACGCATTGGGCAGTAAAACCATGCGCGGGTCCGGGCTCCACCACAGGATCGGCTGGCCTTCACTGAACCACGGAAAGATGCCGCGTCGGTAGGCCCGGATCAGGGTCGCGACATCCAGTGCACCACCTGCCGCAAGCAGCCCCGGCGCGTCGGACTGCGGCCCCCAGGCCTGCGCCACGTCCGGGAAGGCGTCACCAGGGTCGAGCCAGGGCAGGGTCGGTCGGGGCTGGGCGCGCATGTGATCGACTGTATCTGACCGGTTCGTGTAGTGCGCCAGATCAAAACAAATGCGCCGGTGCGCACCCGATTCCAGTTGTCCGCACGGGCCCGGGCTTATCATGCGGCCGTGCACTGAACGCCCGACCCGCCGAGGCAAGGAGTCATGCCGATGCCACACTACGCGCCACTACGTCTGTATGTGCCGGAGCCGACCGGGCGGCCGGGACACGATACCGACTTCTCCTACCTTCCGCTGTCCGACGCGGGTGCCGTTCGGCGGCCGCCGGTCGACGTGCTGGCCGCGCAGACCAGTGAGCTGGCGTTCACCCTGATCCGCGTGCTCGACCAGGAGGGCAACGCGGTCGGTCCCTGGGCACCCGAAGTCGACGCCAACTGGTTGCGCAAGGGTCTGCACCGGTGTATCGGAACTGGCCAGCGCGTTTTCGCAATCGATCGAGATGGGCGCCTGCCTGGAGGATGTGGCTGCCACCAGCCACGCGCATCCCACCCTGGGCGAGGCGGTGCAGGAGGCCGCGCTGCGTGCGCTGCGTGCGCTGGGGCATGCGCTGCATGTGTAGTGGTGGTGTGGCGTGCAGCCTGCGCCAGCGCATGCTGTCGTATCGGCGGTGCGCCAACCCTGTGGGCGTTGGCTGACACACGGTCGCGCCTTGGTCCGAACGACGGGCACGGCCGTATCGGTAACGATGCACCTCTACCAGGAGCGCAAA
>JANOUM010000825.1:0-1861 GCA_031416855.1 Rhodoferax sp.
CCGGCCGGAGTGATTGCCGCAGAAACCATCCGCAAACAGGCCCCTGCCGACACCATCACCATGGTCGGCGACGAACAGGAGCCACCCTATTCGCGCATGGCGATTCCCTATTTGTTGAGCGGCAATGTGGGCGAGCGCGGCACCTACCTGCGCAAGAGCCTGACCCATTTTGACGATCTGAAAGTGCGCATGGTGCATGCCCGTGCCACCGCCGTCGACACCGCCGCAAGAACGGTGACGCTCGACAACGGCAGCAGTCTGGCTTTTGACCGCCTGCTCATCGCCACCGGCTCGCATCCGGTGCGCCCGCCGATACCGGGGATGGACCTTCCGGGCATCCATCCGTGCTGGACCATGGAAGACGCGCGCGCGATCATGAAACTCGCGACCAAGGGCGCGCGCGTGCTGCAGATGGGCGCCGGCTTCATCGGTTGCATCATCATGGAGGCGCTCGCTGCCCGCGGCGTCAATCTCAGCGTGGTCGAGATGGGCGACCGCATGGTACCGCGCATGATGGGCCCCACGGCCGGCGGCATGATCAAGGACTGGTGCATTGCCAAGGGCGTGCAGGTGTTCACTGGCACCAAGGTGGAGGGCATCGAGGCGGGCACCGGTGGTGCGGCGCTGAAGGTCAAATTGTCCAGTGGACAGGCGCTGGACGTCGACCTGGTGATCAGCGCCACCGGCGTGCGGCCGGCGATCGGGTTCCTCGAGAAGTCGGGAGTCAAGTGCCTGCTGGGCGTCTTGACCGACGAGCACCTGCAGACCAATGTGCCCGGCATCTATGCGGCAGGGGATTGCGCCGAGGCCTTCGACAAGGTCAGCAACAAGACCATCGTGAGCGCCATCCAGCCCAATGCGGCCGAGCAGGCGCGGGTGGCCGCGCTCAATATGGTGGGCCGGCGCACCGCGCTCAAGGGCGTGACCCAGATCAACGTGCTCGACACGCTGGGCCTGGTTTCCAGCAGTTTCGGCGAATGGCAGGGCGTGCCGGGCGGGGAGCAGGTGGAACTGACCGACAACGTCGCCGGGCGTCACCTGAGCCTGCAGTTCAAGGACGACGTGCTGGTGGGTTGCAACAGCGTGGGCTGGACAAACCATGTGGGCGTGATGCGCGGTCTGGTCGAGGGCCAGATCCACCTTGGCGCCTGGAAGGACAGGCTCAAGGCCGACCCGACCAGGCTGATGGACGCCTACCTGGCCAGCGCGCAGGGCCAGGGCGGTTGGAGCGGCGCGCAGGATGAGCGGCGGCGCTGAGCAAGGGGCTTCATGAAGATCACGCTCAAGCTGTTTGCGTCCCTGACCGATTACCTTCCCGTGGAACTGAAGTACACCAACATGATGGAGATGGACATCGCACCCGATGCCAGCATCATGCAGGTGATCAAGCCACTGGCGCTACCCGAGAAGATGGTGCACCTGGTGCTGGTGAACGGCAAGTTTGTCGCACCTGAGGATCGGCACCGCCAGACGATGTCCGAGGGCGACGTGCTCGCCATCTGGCCACCGATCGCCGGCGGCTGAGCCCTCCCCGGCGCACCATCGCATGCAAGCCTTTTACGCCGAAGCCTTCGACCGCGAGATGGGTTGCACCGAGCGTGAGTGGCTGGGCTGGCTGCACAACGCCATTGGCCCCCACCCCTACCAGCAGGTTGCCCAGGCCCTGAGCGCACGCGTCGGCGACGGGCATTTGACCCTGTCCTGGCGGGTTGCCGAGCCACGCGCCATCGGCCTGGCGCGCATTCCGCGGCTGCTGGTGAGTTTTCGTTTCAGCGCTCTGGACGAAGCGCAGCGTTACCTGTTCATGAAGCGGTTTGACCTGTACATGCAGCGCGGGGGCGGGTGAAGCGTCCGATTACGA
>JANOUM010000826.1:0-1786 GCA_031416855.1 Rhodoferax sp.
CGGCCTTGGCGACATGGGTTTGCGCCATCGCCCCGGCCGGGAAAACGCGGGCATGCAGGTCAAGCGGGCAGCCACGGGCCAGCAGGTCGGCCGCAGCCGGCCCCTCCAGCGTGAGGGTGGTGTTCCCATGACCCACATCGACCACCGCACTGTGCACACCCGACAGCGCAGCGCGCAGGGCGCTGGCGATGGCGTCACCCTCGCCGTCGCGCAGCTTCAGCAGCCATTCGTCCGGGCCCAGCCACAACAGCTGGCGCTGCGGGTCGATCGAAGCGGTGTTGGCACGCCGCGGCAGGTGCATGCCACTGTATTGCAGCACGGCCTGCGTGAAGCGTGCGTCCGCCGCGTCACCACGCAGGTTGAGCATCTCCACAAATGCAATCTCGCCCAGTGCGCAACTGCGCCCGTCCACCTGCAACACGCGTTCACCCTGCGCCAGCACCTCGGCCAGCGGACTGCGCAATACAACATCAGGCATGGAGACGTTTCCCTTCCGGATCGTAGAAAACCGTGCTGGTCACGGTGGCCGCCACATACCGGCCGTCGGCCAGCGCTGCATTCACCTTCTGGCCCATGCGCTGGGTGCCCGATCGCAGCACCGCCAACGCGATCGAGCGCTTGAGCGTGGGGCTGTAGTAGCTGGACGTGACATGCCCCAGCATCGGCACCGGAGTCGGGGTGCCGGCCGGCTTGTCGGTCAGCTGCGTGCCTTCGGGCAACACCGCCAGCGGATCGTCGGTCAGCAGCCCTACCAGCTGCTTGCGGTCGGTGCGCGCAGTGTCACTGCGGTTCAGTGAGCGCCGGCCCAGAAAGTCCTTGGTCGTGGACACCATGCCGCCCATGCCCAGGTCGTACGGCGTGATCGACCCGTCGGTATCCTGGCCCACGATGATGTAGCCCTTCTCCGCGCGCAACACGTGCATGGCCTCGGTGCCGTAGGGCGTGATGCCGAACTCCGCGCCGGCCTGCATCAAGGCATCCCAGACGTGGGCGCCGGTGTGGGATGGCAGGTTGACCTCGAACGACATCTCGCCCGAGAAGCTGATGCGCATGATGCGCGCGCGCACGCCGGCCACGGTGCCCTCGCGCCAGCTCATGAACGGAAACGCCTCGTTCGACAGGTCCACATCCTGGCAGACCTTGCGCACCACCTCGCGGCTGCTAGGCCCGACCACCGCAAAGGTGGACCAGTGGTCGGTCACACTGGTCATGTAGACCTGCATGTCGGGCCATTCGGTCTGCACCCAGCGTTCCATCCAGCCCAGTACACGCGCCGCGCCGCCGGTGGTGGTGGTCATCAGGAAATGGTTCTCGGCCAGGCGCGCCGTGACGCCGTCGTCGAACACCATGCCGTTCTCGTCCAGCATCAGTCCGTAGCGGCACTTGCCCACCTCGAGCTTGAGCCAGGGGTTGGTGTACATCCAGTTGAGCAGCTTTGCCGCGTCCGGCCCCTGGATGTCGATCTTGCCCAAGGTGGACGCGTCCAGCATGCCAACGCCGCTGCGCACCGCCAGGCATTCGCGGTTGACGGCCTGGTGCAGGCCTTCACCCGGCTTGGGAAAGTACCAGGGACGTTTCCACTGACCGACATCCTCGAACAGGGCGCCGGCGGCCACATGCAACAGGTGCGGGCTGCTCTTGCGCACCGGGTCGAACAGGTCGCCGCGCTCGAGCCCGGCGAAAGTGCCGAAACTGATCGGCAAGTAGTTGGGCCGGAAGGTGGTGGTGCCGACCTGCTCGATCGGTTTTTTCATCGCACGGGCGGCCAGCGCCATGCCGTTGATAT
>JANOUM010000827.1:0-4896 GCA_031416855.1 Rhodoferax sp.
GTGGCCCGCACCTTCCAGATCGTCAAACCGTTTCCGATGCTCACCGTACTGGAAAATCTGCGCACCGCCGCCATGTTCGGCAAGGCCGCCATGCATGACATGGAGCAGGCGGATGCGGCCTCGCGCATCGTCCTGCAAGAGGTCGGGCTGGCACCGATGGAGCACCAACTGGCGTCCACCCTGACGCTATCCGGGCAGAAACGCCTGGAGATCGCGCGGGCCGTGGCAACCGGTGCACGGCTCATCATGCTCGACGAAGTAATGGCCGGCCTGACCCCGACCGAAGTCGCGCAGATGCTGCAGACCTTGCGCCACCTGCAGGCGACACGCGGCTTCACCCTGCTGGTGATCGAGCATGTGATGCGCGCCCTGATGGAACTGTGCGGCCACATCGTCGTGCTGCACCACGGGGAGCTGATCGCACAGGGCAGGCCGGCGGAGATTGCCGAAAATCCCGACGTGTTGTCCGTCTATTTTGGGGCCAATGTGTGAGCGCCGTCCTGGAGATCGAAGATCTGGTCGGTGGTTATGGAGCCACCGAAGTCCTGCATGGCTTGAGCGTGCAGGTAGCGTCGGGCGGGGTCACCGCCCTGTTGGGCGCCAATGGCGCCGGCAAGACCACCCTCATGAAGACATTGGCTGGCCTGCTTCCGGTGCAGGGCGGGCGCCTGCGACTGCTCGGGCACGACATCACGCACAACCCCTGCGACCAGCGCGTCATCGCCGGCATGGTGCTGGTGCCCGAGGGGCGCATGGTCTTTCCGAACCTGAGCGTGCGTGAGAACCTCCGCTTGGGCGCCATCAACCCGCGCGCGCGCTCTGGCTGGCACGCCAGCCTGGAGCATGTCTACCACGTGTTTCCGCGGCTGCTCGAACGCGAGTCCCAGCTGGCAGTGACGCTGTCCGGCGGCGAGCAGCAGATGCTGGCCATCGGCCGCGGCATGATGGCCAAACCCACATTGATGCTGCTGGATGAACCGACGCTGGGCCTCTCACCCCTGATGTCGCACCAGATCTTCGAACTGGTCAAACGCCTCGTGGAAGGCGGGCTGACCCTGCTGCTGGCCGAGCAAGACGTGCGCAAGGCCCTGAACGCCGCCGGCCAGGCCTACGTGATCGAGAACGGCCGTGTCGCGGCCGAAGGCCCGGCCGACGCGATTGCTGCCGACCCCCGCGTAAAAACGGCCTACATGGGCCTCTGACTGGACCCGCATGAACCCACCCTACCGCATTCCGGGCGCACCGCGCATCGCCGTCGACCGTGCCGGTAACGGCCCCCTGGTCTTGTTCATGCACGGCATCGGAGGCAACCGCGGCAACTGGCGCGACCAGCTACCGGCGTTTGCCGCCCATTTCGCCTGCGTCTCCTGGGACGCACGGGGGTATGGGGCCAGCGACGACTACGAAGGCCCGCTGGCCTTTGACGACTTCGTCAACGACGTGCTGCGTGTGCTCGACCACTTCGGGGCCAACCGCGCCCACCTCGTGGGACTGTCGATGGGGGGCCGGATCGCCATGCGCACCGCGCTGCTGCACCCTGCGCGCATCGCCACCCTGACGCTGGTCGACACGCATGAAGGTTTCGAGGCGTTTTCACCCGCACAACGCCAGGCCTTTGTCGACAGCCGGCGCGCACCGCTCCTGGCCGGCAAGGAACCGCGCGACATCGCCGACGCCGTCGCGCGTTCCCTGGTAGGCCCGCAGGCCCGACCGGAACACCTGCAGCAGCTGGTGGACAGCATCGCGGCGCTGCACAAGGATTCCTACATCAAGTCCCTGCAGGCGACGGTGGACCAGGTCGTGGTGGGCGACATTGCGTCGATTCAGGCCCCGGCCCATTTCATCGTCGGCGCGGACGACCGCCTGACGCCGGTGGCGATGCACCACGAGATGGCCACGAAGATGGGCGGTGCCCCCGTGAGCGTGCTGCCAAATGCGGGGCACCTGAGCAACATCGAAAATGCCGAAGGGTTCAATGCGGTTGCGATCGCCTGGGCGAGGCCCCGTGCTGCCCTGGCCTCAGTCCCGGCGCACTGGCCGGACTGACCGCCAACGGCAGCGCTGCCGGGAGATGCCGGGTCAGCGTCCGGGCTGCAAGATCGGACACGCATTGCCCCAGGCATCGTTCAATTGTCCCATTGACAGAACAATACCGGCCATGCATTATGGTTTGAAAGGATCCCGACCATGGAAAACTCCAACCTGACCAGCCGCCAGCTGTATGCCGCGGTCAAAGCCAATCCCACCCGCAAACGTTTCGGTTTTGGCAGCAAGCCGGCCCTGATCAACATCGACCTGCAAAAGGCATACACCTGTGTCGGCGAGTTCGCCACCGCCTACCAGACCGACCCGCGCCAGCTCGACCATGTGAACGCCCTGGCGGCGGAGTTCCGCGCCCGCAGCTTCCCGGTGGTCTGGACCTACGTGGCCTACATGGAATCGGGCGAGGACGCCGGGGTCTGGGGCACCCGCACCAACACAGCCGATTCGCTGCAGAACATCAAGGTCGGCAGCCGGCGTGCAGAGTTCGACGACCGCCTGGTCATCGACCGCCAACGCGACATCATCATCAACAAGCGCATGGCCTCGGCGTTCTTCGAGACCAATTTGGGCTCCATCTTTACCTTCCACGGCGTGGACACCGTGGTCATCACCGGCGGATCCACCTCCGGTTGTGTGCGCGCCACCGCCGTCGACAGCCTGCAGCGCAGCTTTCGCACCATCGTGCCGGAGGAATGCGTGGCTGACAAGCACGAAGGCCCGCACTTCGCCAACCTCTACGACATGGCGCTGAAATACGCCGACGTGTTGTCC
This sequence comes from Rhodoferax sp., assembly GCA_031416855.1. GTDB lineage: Bacteria > Pseudomonadota > Gammaproteobacteria > Burkholderiales > Burkholderiaceae_C > CAISIP01. The sequence goes on from JANOUM010000827.1 coordinate 2,815, forward strand.
GTCGAGGAAACCATGGCCCAGCTACGCCAGTTGGCGCCGGCACCGGGAGCAGGCCGTTGACCAGTCGCGATCCCGGGCTGTACGACTACCTGCCCTACCCCGGCCGACCGAAGATCCGCTGGCCCGGCAACGCCCGGGTGGCCTTCTGGGTCGCGCCGAACATCGAGTTCTACGAACTGGAGCCGCCGAAGAACCCGGCGCGCGCGGCCTGGGCTCGGCCCACGCCCGACGTGCTGAACTACGCCTACCGCGACTACGGCAACCGGGTCGGCTTCTGGCGCCTGCTCGACGCGATGAAACGCTGCGGCATGCGCGGCAGCGTGTCACTCAACGTCGCGGTGTGCGAACACCATCCAGAGATCATCCAGGCCTGCGTGCAGGAGGACTGGGAGTTTTATTCGCACGGCACCTACAACACCCGCTACCTGATGGGCATGGACGAGGCGCAGGAGCGCGCGGTGATCCAGGATTCGATCGACACCATCCGCAAGCACACCGGCCAGAAGCTCGACGGCTGGCTGGCTCCGGCGCTGACCTACACCGACAACACGCTGGACCTGGTGGCGGACATGGGCCTGACCTACATCTGCGATCTGTTCCACGACGACCAGCCCGGTCCGGTCAAGGTGCGCAAGGGGCGGCTGACAAGTGTTCCCTATTCGCTGGAAATGAACGACGTGATCGTCTACAACGTCAACCTGGTCCAGCCGCGCCGTTATGCCGAGATCCTGAAACGCCAGTTCGACCGCCTGTACGCCGAAGGTGAACAATCGGGCACGGTGATGTGTATTCCGCTGCACCCCTATCTGGTCGGCCAGCCCTACCGCATGGCGGCGTTCGAAGAGGCCCTGTCCTACATCACCAGCCATGACAAGGTCTGGCTGGCCACCGGGCGCGAGATCGCGCAGCACTTCAACACCCACTACTTCGATGCCTTCGCCACAGCGGCGCAGCCGGTGGGGCAAGCGCCATGAGCGCTGCGCCGGGCCGCCCCAAGCAAGCTCAGCGCCGCAGTGCGCAGCACGAAGGTACTCCAATGAGCGCCGCGCCGGGCCGCGCCAGGGGGGAATACCGCAATGCGTAGCTTGGAGGATGCCTGATGAGCCTGACCCGGGAATTTCTCGACTACCCGCAGCGCCACTATGGCATGGACCACGACCGTTACGACTGGTCGATGCTGCCGCGCCGCAAGCCGGTTGCCTGGCCGCACCAAGCCCGCGTGGCCCTGTGGATCGTGCCGGCGCTGGAGTGGTTCCCGCTGGACATGAAGGGTGTGCCGTTCAAGCCGCCGGGGGCGATGCAGACCGCCTACCCCGACCTGCGCCACTACAGCCTGCGCGACTACGGCAACCTCATCGGCATCTTCCGCATCATGCAGGCGCTTGAGCGCCACCGTATACGGGCCTCGGTGGCGGTGAACGCCGCGGTGGCGGTGCGCTACCCGACCCTGATCCGCGAATGCACGCAGCGTGGGTGGGAGGTCGTCGCCCACGGCCTGGACATGGACCACCTGCACCACGGCGGATTGCCGGTCGAACAGGAGCAGAAACTCATCGCCGACACGCTGGCCCTGCTGCGCCGGGCGTCCGGCCAGCCGGTACGCGGCTGGTTGTCGCCCGCCAAATCGGAATCGGCCGCCACCACCAGCCTGCTGGCTGCCGCCGGCCTCGACTATGTGTGCGACTGGGTCAACGACGACATGCCGTATGCCATGCGCACGCCGCAGGGCCCGATTTACGCGATGCCGCACCCGATCGACATGGACGACCACACGATACTGGTCCAGAACCACCACAGCGAGGACGACTTCCGCGACCAGCTGTGCGACCAGTTCGACGCGTTATACCGCGAGGCCGACACGCAGGGCGGGCGGATCATGGCGGTGTCGCTACACCCCTGGGTGATCGGGCAACCCTACCGCATCGGCGCGCTGGAACAGGCCCTTGCGCACATCATGCGCCACGAAGGTGTCTGGGCCGCCACCGGCAGCGAGATCCTGGATGCGTGGGCCACTGCACAGGCCTGAGCCTGCAGGCAGCGCGAGCGTCCGGTGTTCAGACCGGCGCGGCAGCCGCAGGCATC
>JANOUM010000828.1:0-3683 GCA_031416855.1 Rhodoferax sp.
GGACAGGCGCAGGAGCTGCAACTCAAGGGCTCCGGCAAGACGCCCTACTCCCGCATGGGTGATGGCCGGGCGGTGCTGCGCAGTTCGATCCGGGAGTTTCTGTGTTCGGAGGCGATGCACGCGCTGGGCATTGCGACGACACGTGCCCTGGCGGTGACCGGTTCGCACGCCCTGGTGCAACGCGAGGAGCCCGAAACTGCGGCGGTCGTGACGCGGGTCGCGCCCAGTTTTCTGCGCTTCGGGCATTTCGAGCATTTTTCCTATGCCGGCGACACCGACTCCCTGCGTGTGCTGGCAGACCACACCATCGACCGCTTCTATCCTGCGTGCCGCACGGTGGAACGTTTTGGCGGCAACCCCTATGCGGCGCTGCTCGAAGCCGTCAGCGAGCGCACGGCCCGGCTGCTGGCCCAATGGCAATCGGTGGGTTTTTGCCACGGCGTCATGAACACCGACAACATGAGCATGCTCGGCCTGACGATCGACTACGGGCCGTTCCAGTTTCTGGATGCGTTCGTTCCGGGTCACATCTGCAACCACTCGGACAACCAGGGCCGCTACGCCTTCAACCGCCAGCCCAACATCGCCTACTGGAACCTGTTTTGCCTGGGCCAGGCCCTGCTGCCGTTGATCGGCGAACAGGAGCTGGCGCTGGCGGCGCTCGAATCGTACAAGGCAGTGTTTCCAGCGGCGCTGCAACGGCGCATGGGTGACAAGCTCGGGCTGGCCGACATCCATGAGGAGCACCGGGTGCTGGTCGACGGCATTTTCAAACTGCTCGCTGCGGATCGCGTCGACTACACGATCTTCTGGCACCGCCTGACCCTGGATGTGGCGGGCGAGCCGACCGAGCCGGTGCGCGACCTGTTCCTGGACCGCGCCGGCTTCGATGCCTGGAAACAAGCCCATGCGCAGGCACTCGCGGCCGCCGAAGTGGAGCACGCGGCAGCCCGGATGGCGCGCAACAATCCGAAATATGTCTTGCGGAACCATTTGGGCGAGCAGGCGATCCGACTGGCCAAGGCGGGCGATTTCTCGGAAGTCGCGACGCTGCTCACCTTGCTGCAGTCCCCGTTTGACGCCCACACCGGGCACGACGCCCATGCCGGTTTCCCGCCCGACTGGGCGGCCGGGATCGAAATCAGCTGTTCCTCCTGAAAACCAGGCGAAAATCCGACCATGCCTTACAAAATTGAAAAGACCGATGCCGAGTGGAAGGCCCTGCTGGCCACCAAGGGCGCGGAACCGATGGCTTTCGACGTAGCCCGCCACGAAGCCACCGAACGCGCCTTCACCGGAAAATACGCCGAGCACCATGACCGCGGCACCTACACCTGCATCTGTTGCGGCAAGCCGCTGTTTGCGTCAGACGCCAAATTCGATTCCGGCACCGGCTGGCCCAGCTATTTCCAGCCACTGGCCGAGGATGCCATAGGCACCAAGGTCGACGGCATGCTCTGGATGAAACGCACCGAAGTGCATTGCGCGGATTGCGGCGCCCACCTGGGCCATGTATTCCCGGACGGCCCGGCACCCACCGGGCTGCGCTACTGCATGAACTCGGCGTCGCTGGAATTCACGCCGGCATGAGAATCCTGCTCGACTTCCTGCCGATTGCCCTGTTCTTCGGCGCCTACAAGTTCTACGACATCTATGTGGCCACTGCCGTCCTGATGGGCGCCACGGTGCTGCAGACGGCGGTGATCTACAGCATCGACCGCAAGGTGGCGACGATGCAGAAGGCCACGCTGGGGATGATCCTGGCATTCGGCAGCCTGACCCTGTGGTTGCAGGATGACCGCTTCATCAAATGGAAGCCGACCGTGTTGTACCTGGCTATTGCCATGGGCCTGACGATCACGGTGTGGATCTTCAAGAAGAGCTTTCTCAAGCTGATGCTCGGTTCGCAGCTTGAACTTCCCGACCGGATATGGATGCGCCTGAACGTGGCATGGATCATTTATTGCGTGCTCATGGCCGTGATCAACGCGTATGTGGCGGCCTATTTCAGCACCGAGGCCTGGGTCAACTTCAAACTCTGGGGTTATGGGTTCCCGATTGCATTTCTGGTCGCCCAGGGCTTGTACATATCGCCGCATCTCAAGAGCGACGACGACAAGGCCAAGCAGTGACGCCCGCACCCACCGCTGCGGCCATCGAGTTGCGCCTGCAGGAACGGCTGACGCCCAGCGCGCTGCAGGTGCTCGATGAAAGCGCCGACCATGCCGGCCATGCGGGAGTCAACGGCACCGGCTTCGGCACCCATTTCCGGGTGCGGATCGCGTCCCCCCGGTTTGAAGGGTTGAGCCGCGTCCAGCGGCACCGCCTTGTGTATGATGCGCTGCAAGATTTTCTGGACCAGGGCCTGCACGCGCTGGCCATCGAATTGCTGTGAGCCCCCCGGTCGCCTGCGCGCGGCCACCAAGTCCCAACCCATCCCGATGAACTTACCGAGAGTAACCATGAAGAAGTCTTTGATCGCGACCCTGCTCGCCACCGTGTTCGCCTCCCTGGCATCCCTGCCCGCGCACGCACAGAACATCGCCATCGTCAATGGCAAGGCCGTGCCCACCACGCGCGTCGAGGCGCTGGCCCAGCAGGTGGCCAAGTCCGGCCGCCCGGTGACCCCCGAGATGCAGGGCCCGTTGCGCGAGGAAGTCATCATGCGCGAGATCTTCATGCAGGAGGCGCAAAAACGCGGCCTCGACGTGACCGACGACTTCCGCGCGCAGATGGAGATGGCCCGCCAGTCGCTGCTGATCCGCGAGCTGTTCGCCGAATTCCAGAAGCAAAACCCGGTATCCGACGCTGACGCCAAGGCGGAGTACGACAAGTTCGCCGCGCTCAACAGCGGCAAGGAATACAAGGCCCGCCACATCCTGGTCGAGCAGGAAGCCGACGCCAAGGCGATCATTGCGAGCCTGAAAAAGGGTGGCAAGTTCGACGACATCGCCAAGAAGTCGTCCAAGGACCCAGGCTCCGGAGCCAACGGCGGCCAGCTCGACTGGGCGGCGGCCGGCAGCTACGTGAAGGAGTTCTCCGACGCGATGACGGCGCTGGAAAAAGGCAAGACGACCGAGACCCCGGTGAAGTCGCAGTTCGGCTACCACATCATCCGGCTCGAAGACGTACGCGACACCCAGTTGCCGAAGTTCGACGACGTCAAGCCGCAGATATCGCAGCAGCTGACACAGCAAAAGCTTTCGCAGTTCCAGCAGGAATTGCGGACCAAGGCGAAGGTGGAGTAGGCCTCGGCACAAGGCCGCAGGGTGTACGCGCTACACGGCTTCTGACTCGCCTTCAGGTTTCCTGCGGCCGGCCCATCATCAGTTTGACCTGATCAGGCAGGCAGCGGGTCAACAAGTCGTACCGGTCCAGTACCGTCTGTCGGGCGTTGCTGCCCAGGGCGGTATGTCCCGGGCCTCTGCCTGCCTCAGATGACAAGCCCCACCAGCATCAGCGCGCCGATCATGACCGGCTGGTGCAGCATGTAGAACGACAGGCTCCAGCGCCCCAGCAGGGACAACGGTCTGGTCAGGCCAGGCAGTGGCGATGCCAGCAGACCTGGTTTGTTGCCCAGCAGCCACTGGCCTGCCGCCATGCCCCACCACATCACACCCAGCCAGGGCAGCAGGGGCACGTAATCTTCAGTGACCGGTTTGCGGGTCACCAGCCCCAGCCAG
>JANOUM010000829.1:0-5848 GCA_031416855.1 Rhodoferax sp.
CGACTTCATGACCGCCGACTGGGCCGAGTTGCCCTACGCGCTGCTCAAGAAGGCATCGAGCCGCATCATCAATGAAGTGCGGGGCATCAACCGGGTCACCTACGACATCAGTTCGAAACCGCCGGCGACGATCGAGTGGGAATGAATCAGAATCGATTTGCACCGTTCAACTACGGTCTGCAAATAGGCGATTCTTCAACGGAATCAACAACTTAACTGCCCTTTAACGTTCAAACGCGTTCAACAGGCAGAAAATTAGGTTGACGGTATAACAGACGGTAGATTTGCGGGGCCTCGAAACCGCCCGAGAAAGTACCGTCAAGCTGTTTGACGGTATCTGGCGGGATACCTCAGGAGCCCGTCATGCTGCTAGAAACCGTCGCCAATACTGCTGATTCAACCCCCGAGACACCCGCCGGCACCCGCGCAAGGGGGCGTTGACCGATTCCGAGCTGCGAGGTCTCACTGCCAAGGCCAAGGCGTACAAGGTTTCGGATAGCCATGGCATGTACGTCATGGTCTTACCGTCAGGAACAAGGGTTTTTCGGCTCGACTACCGTCTGAACGTTGACGGTATCTTGAAGCGCGAGACCCTGACCCTCGGACGGTATGAGCCCGGCACGGAGACCCTGCACGGTTCGGATCCGACTCCAGCGTCATCTTCACCAGGTGCGGCCGCGACGCTCGCACCTGGCCGCCGATCAAGCTGCGCCAGGTCGACACCATGACCCTGGCCGCGCGCGTGGCCGAGCATGTCAACTTCCTGCGCAGCGCCGGCCTGCACGTCCTGGTGAATGTGGACGGCGGCGGCGTCGGTGGTGGTGTGATCGACCGCCTGCGCTCGGTCGGGTTCGACGTCAACGAGGTGCAGTTCGGCAGCCGCGCGATGGACCCGCGCAAGTGGGCCAACCGGCGCGCCGAGATCTGGGGCGCCATGCGCGAGTGGCTCAACATCGGCACCCTGGCCAAGGATGAGGACCTGATCGCTGACCTGACCAACCTGGAGTACGGCTACACCAGCACCGACCAGATCCTGCTCGAGAAGAGGGAGTCCATGAAGGCAAGGGGTCTGGCCTCACCTGACATCGGCGACGCCCTGGCGGTCACGTTTGCCGTGCCCACACGCATCGCTGGCACCAGCACGCTCGAGCACGCCGGCCACGACGCCGCATCGGCGGCCAAGGTCACCGCCTACGACCCGATCGCCACGGCCATGGCCGGGAGGTCCTACGCGTGAGGCTCCCGCAGGTATGGCTGGTGTTCGATGAGATCGACGACGGTACGACCGTGCTGGGTTCTGGGCCGGTGTTCATCTGCGGTCGGGCCCAGTGGCACGACGATGCGACGCTGATCGTCACAGTGTCTGGCAAGCGTCGGATGGAGACCGTGGTGATGGATGGGAAAAACCCCAATCAGGTCGCCCGCACATTGCTGCGCGAGCTGCACCGGACAACTGCGCGGTGACCTATGCGACGCACCCGTCCGCACGCCCGAACACGCAACAACGACGAGTTGTGGGCCGTCTACGCGCCCAAGCTGGGCAGGTTGATCGAGGTCGCCCGGGAGACCGGAAACAAGGGCTTGCTGCGGGCGTTGCTCGAGGTGCGGGACGAGAGACGGGAGAAGTGGCGGCGGAAGTGACCAACTGCCCTACGGGCCCAAGGTCAGTACGGGCGGCGGTGATGAGTTGGTGCCGGTCAAAATCAAAGTTCCTTCAGCGTTAAGGGCGATCGCACCCCCACTCATGAGAACGATCGACCCAGTAGCTAACACCGCGCCTGGTATGACAGGGGGAGATGAACTGCCACCGGACATAGTTAGGTTCCCGCTGTTGGACGCGGGATAGTTGAGCTGTGTGGCCAGGGTGCCGTCCTGAATTGATGCGACTAACACTCCAACTGGTATCTGAAGCTGAGATGAACTGCCACTGGATATATTGAGGTTCCCAAAATTGGACGCGGGTAGGTAAAACTGTGCGGTCAGGGAGCCGTCAATCGAGAAGTTCTGCCAATTGGGGATGACTGTTGACCCCGCGTCTTGTGCGGCAACTGTCGCCGAGCGCACGCTGATCTGTGCAAAACCGATGCCCGAATCCACTGGGACCAGGCACCCATTGCCTAGAACCACCAGCCGCGAAGCAGCAACGTCAATGGGTGACGTACTGGGGTGCGTCGCGTCCGGCGAGTCCCCACTGACAATGCCTCCCACGCGAGGACCGGACCGAGGTAGACCAGCCGCGCCATGGATAGCCAACTGGGCGCCAACCGCAGGCGCCCCACATTTGTCCAAGACGGCCGATAGGTCAGAAATCACAGCTGCAACCGATGCCCGCTTGCCACTTTGTTGCCGGGAAAATGCTTCGAGCGCCTTCTTGTGCATCTGGTCTCTCTCTGCCTCTCCCCCGAAAGGTCGTCCGGCCGTGATGCCCGTTATCCCCAGGGCCGATTCGACGACCCCGACCTGCGCCTGAAATGCAGCGAGGTTCCGCGGCGCTCTGTGGCCCGCGGGGGTGGCCTTTTGAACGGCCAATTCGGTGAACGGTGTAAGCAGCACCATCGATGCCGCCTGGGCCGTCCCGGCAACCGTCCGCATCGGGTCAATCAACGCAGTGGTCAAGCCCGTCGCTTCGTCTACATAGGCGCCGCCTGTAGCTTCGAGGAGAACCTCGCCCTCACTCTGCGGTAGGTCCAGCGCGTAGTTGCCATTTGCATCTGTGGTGGTACAGGAAATCATTTCACTTTGCGCAGCGAGGGTGTGGGCGCAGACCTGAGTGCCGGCCACCGGACCCTTGACTACTTGCCCCGTGATTGACGTCGTACTATCCGAGCCGCCGCACGCCTGAAGCGCCAGGGCAATGGGCCACACCGCGCGCGCCCAGAAAATTCTCGATTCCATACGGTCCCCGTCTTGCAGTTGCACGTATTGCCCGCGGCAAACTTGCTATTACTAGCTTACAGCAATAACACCGCCTGCAATACCCTGCCAGATCAAAGGTGCCGCCTGCTCGGATGCGCACGCCAATGGGGCTGCCTGCGTCACTACCACCTCGACGCCTTGTTGCGTCACGAGGCAAGCGTGATGTACCCGCGCGAAAGGCACGGCGCATATGAACGATCAGCTGTTGGTCTTCCTCATTCTGAAACGAAGCCGTTTCTAGCGCTCCGACTTGACGCCGCGAATAGGCTCACCGAAGCCGCACTGGCGGCACGAGATACGATGGCGCCAGCCTGGCCTAACCCAGCGCCCACAGACTTACAGCCACTGCGACCCAGGATCCAGCGCCTCATCCCGCACCAGTACCGCCTGGGCCAGAGGCATGCCGATCGCGCAGGCTGCGCGCACCAGGCGCAGCTTCCTGGCCATCTCCATGGCGCACGCCCGGTCCGGCACCTCGTGGCCGAACCGCTGGCGGTACAACACGCATTACCGCGGCCAGGCGAACCCGTCAGCGAGTGTCACGACGACCTGAACCGGAACGGCAGCCCCAGCTCGGCCGCCACCTTGTTGGCGTCGTCGATGTCGTTGCGCAGCTCGGCCGCGTAGTAGGTGGAACCCGGGTGGTCGCCCTCGACGGTCGGCGTCGGCGCCCGTAAGTCGCAAAAGATGATTGCAAATTTGACGGTATTGGTGACGGTAATGCCGATAGTTGTTTACCTCGCAGCAACGTTCTTTCACTCGCACGGTCGTTCAATTGCGCGAGCCTATTGACAATTGAGCTGGACAGTGCCAAGTTCTCGCTGTCGTTCAGCCGGTTTCCTTGATCAGCCGCAGGGCTGACAATTCCGTTGCCAAGTCAATCCAGTGCTCCGTCAGGAGCTTCATGCGCTCGTAGTTCTTGAGCTGCTTGCGCACCGCGGGCAAATCCTCCTTCTTCACGAACTTGCTGCTGCTTTTTCCCTTGCGGGTGTAGCTCACCTGGTAGTACGGGCCGTGCTTTATCGGTGGTGTGGCCTTGCAGCGGCACCCGGGTGAGCCGCAAACGTTGTACTGAGTCGAGAGGCTTCCCGGGCGCAAGTCACCCAGGGCGGCAAGGTCGCGCTTGACCTTCTCTATCTGTCGTTGGAGCGTTGCTTCGCGGCGCTTTTCCATTTTCAAAATCGCAGTTGTTTTGATGCTGAAATTGTAGCCTTCATTGGCCGATAGCATTATCATGCTATCGGCTGTTTGCCGTCTGGCAACAAGCCACTTCCAGGAGGCCCTCCAATGAAGCTATGGACCCAGTGGTTGCGAGCGGTATGTGCCCTGCGCCCGGCATGCCAGCGCGCACGCACCTTTGCCTGGATGGTTCTTGTCTTGGTGGGTTTGTGTTGCCGTGCCGACAACGCCGGCGTTACCAGCTTCGTGCGCGTGTTGAACTTCTCAGGCCTGGCCTACCACCGATTCCTTCATCTGTTCCACAGCACCAGCCTGGACTTGGACGTACTGACATCGTGCTGGGTGCGTCTGTGCCTGGTCCTGTTTCGCCCATTTGAAGTCGACTCGCGCCTGGTCTGTCTGGCCGATGGCTGTTGCTCGCGGCCGAATCGATTTCCCCAGGTGCCAAAGACTTACTGAAAGCGGCGCGGGTTGGATATTTCGACGCCGGGGGCAGCCTGTACCTCCCTGCACCGGGTGCGCTCTTCTTCGTGGACAAGCCCCCGTCGAAGTCGACCGCCCGCGCCATCCGTTCGCTGTTTTCCGGGCGTCGCGCGCACGTGCTGCATGGCCTGCTGATGCGTCGCGAGGACTGGCTCGGTGTGACCGAACTGGCCGACGACGTCTCGGCATCCCCGTCGACCGTGTCGATGGTCTTGACCGAACTGGAACGACTCGACTGGCTGGATTCAAGGGGGCAGGGGCCGGGCAAGCAGCGGCGCGTGAGTCAGCCGGCCGCGCTGCTGGATGCCTGGGCCACGAGCCTAAAGCAGCAACCGGCTGAGGCGATACGAAGGTTTTTCGTTCCTTCCTTGAGAGTTGACGCCCTGGCCGCGGGACTCGACGGTGTGTGTTCATCGCGTGGGATCGACTACGCGATCACCCATGAGGCGGCTGCCCAGCGCTACGCCCCGTTTCTGTCGAACGTCTCGCAAGTACGCATCCGCTTGCCAGCCGGTTCGGCCACCGAAGCAGCGCTGGGCGAGCTGGGTGCCCGCCCCGTCAGTGAGGGCGTGAATCTGGCGGTCATCGACGTCAAGTCGCCAGGGGATCTGCTGTTCAGGCAGCGAGTGGACGGTGTCTGGCTGGCCAGCCCGATCCAGACCTACTTGGATCTCGTGCGCGCCGAGGGGCGTGCCAAGGACTTGGCCGAGCACCTGCGCAAGGAAGGAATCGGCTTCTGATGGTCAAACCGACCCTCTTCGGCGGATACAGCGATGCCTACACCGTGGACTGCGAGCGGGTGCTCGTGACGCTGCTGCGCGGACTTGGACCCTGGAAGGAATCGGTCTTTCTGGTTGGAGGTCTGACCCCGCGCTATCTCGTGCCCCAGCGTCCACCCGACGTGCCTGCGCACGCCGGCACGCTGGATGTCGACATCGTCATCGATCTGCAGCTCCTGGCCGACACCGACGCGTACCACTCGCTGGAGGACAACCTGAAGCGCATGGGGTTCGAGCGCGCTGTCAACGAACAGGGTTTGAAGCTTTCGTGGCGATGGCAGACGCGCACCGAGCACGGGGCGCTGATGGTGCTGGAGCTCTTGGCAGATGCGCCCCAAATCGCCGGGGGCCGGGTGCAGCCGTTGCCGACGGAAGGAACGTTCTCGGCGCTTAACATACCGCACTCGTCCTTCGTTTTCGAGCTGCTTCATGTGAGCTAGATCCGGGCGGTGCTGCTGGGAGAAACCGGAATAGCCACCGAGCGTGTCAAG
>JANOUM010000830.1:0-12864 GCA_031416855.1 Rhodoferax sp.
CGGCGGCTTTGACAGCTATTGACACCCGGCGGCAGGCCATGCGGCCCAACGACTTGTCCGTGCTCCATCCGGTCAGCGCGTTGGCGCTCGTTGTCGTTGCGCCGATGGTGGCCGAGATGTTCAGCACGATGCTCAGGCCAAACGAACGGTCGGGCCGTATTGCGATGGGGCTGGGTTTCGGCGTCTGTGCCGTCAGCAACCGATGGTGCAGCGGCCTGCCGGGGGCTGGATGGTGATCGACAGGCCCGATGCGGATCCGTGGCGGGTGGCAGCAGGAAGTAGGTCCGCATCAGCCCCTTGCCCTTGATGTCCATGGTTCCCCTGCACTCGAAGGCAAAGCTGCCGGCAAGTTCCTGGTAGACATCCTCGCTGACATGCACCCGGCCGGCTTCCCCCAAGGATTCCATGCGGCTCGCGACGTTCACCGCATCGCCCCACACATCATAGAGAAACCGCTTGAGTCCGATGACGCCGGCGACTGTCGGGCCGACATGAATGCCGCACCGGACCGCGAGCCCGAACCCGCTGCGCTGCCGATAACTGTGCATGCTGCCGAGCATGTCGAGCGCCAGCCGGGCGATGTCGGACAGGCTGCCCTTGCCGACCACCATATAGGCGTCACCGATGGTTTTGATCTTCTCGGCGTCGTAATGGTCCACGATCCGGTCGAACTCGGAGAAGATGTCGTTCAGGATCTGGACCACCGTGTCTGGTGTGTGGGTGGCCGAGAACCGGGTGAACCCGACGATGTCGACAAACAGCACCGCCATGCGCACGTAACTTTCCGCCTTGACGACGTTGTTGCATTTGAGTTCATCCGCGATCGATACCGGCAGCGCGTTGTAGAGCACACGGTCCGCACGCGCCCGTTCGAATTCCGTCTTGCATTTTTCGCGGTACAGCGTCCAGTTCAGGCGCATCAGGAAACGGTCGATCAGCAGCGCGACCACGTGCAGCGCCAGCAAATTGAGCGCCGCCCCGCTGGTGTGGAAGGTGTGGCTTGGATCCACGCAATAGACCAGGGCTACCAGAAGGATGGCGCTGGCGACGTTGATGACGGCCCGCAGATGCCCGGGAAACGCAAACACGCACACCATCGTCAACAGGAACATGGCGTAGGTTGACAGATCGCCGCTGAGCATCCATGAGATCAGCCCGAACCAGCAGAACAGCCCGGCGCTAAGCGTGAAGAAGGCGGCAAGAACGCGCGAACGGCCCCGATGCTCGCGTGCGGGATCGGCCAGCAGCGAAAACCCCAGGAAGTGCAGGGCAGCGCAGGCGTGCCACACGACAAGTGCGTGGTGCTGCCGGTCACCGCCCCAGACGCCGGCCTGGAACAACAGTGGATCGACCACCAGCAGCATGGTGAGCACGACGGCCAACCCGACTTGGCACATCGGAACCAGCATCGAGTATGAACGGCTGGTTATCCAGGGGTCGAACCCGTTTGCATCCAGCCCCAGCGCAGGCAGCCCGGACGCGATCGGAAGTGGTGCCATGGATACCCCCATGCGCGACTGGCGGGAGTGGAGGATGTGCCAGCCTGCGCTTGCGGCAGTCTAAAACGGGCTGCGCGCATTGCTTGCGCTGTTATCGCACCAAAGGGGGATGGAACCGCGCCTGGCCGCGCAGCGCAAATGCCAGATCCATGGATCGTCTTATCGCAAGCGAAGTGTTTTTCAGCACGACCGTTCACTTCTTGATGTCCGACCCGCGACAAGGAAGCGGCTGCGGCCGCGCAAACGCGTGACGCCATAATTCCGACGCTATGAAGAACATTGTGATCCTGATCTCTGGTGGTGGCTCGAACATGGCTGCCATCGTCCGGGCGGCGCAGCACGGCAACTGGGAGTCGACTCTCGGTGCGCGTGTGGCCGCAGTAGTCAGCAACCGCGCCGACGCCGGCGGGCTCGAACTGGCCCGTGCGCAGGGAATAGGCACAGTTGTGCTGGACCACCGGTCCTTTGCCACGCGCGAATCTTTCGACGCCGCGCTGGCGGCCGTGATCGACCGGCAGGACCCACAGGGGCTGCCCGCGCTGGTGGTTCTGGCGGGCTTCATGCGAGTGCTTACAGCCGGCTTCGTGCGCCACTACGCGGGGCGGCTGGTGAATATCCATCCGTCCTTGCTGCCCGCATTCACCGGCCTGCACACCCACGCGCGGGCGCTCGAAGCGGGCTGCAAATTTGTCGGTGCGACCGTGCATCAGGTCACCGAGCAACTCGACGACGGGCCGATCCTGGCGCAGGCCGTGGTTCCGGTCCTGGCGACCGACACGGCGCAGACGCTGGCGAGCCGGGTGTTGACGCAGGAGCATCTGATCTACAGCCGCGCCATTGCTGCCTGCCTGTCGGCCTGAGGCGTCGCGGCGCCAGTGCTGCTGGAGGTGTCACGTGGGACAATCCCGGTCCTATGCACCCCAAGACCCTGCTCGTGGCCTGCTCCGATCTGGTGGCTCAGACTCTGCGGTTCGACCATCCCGCCGACGCCATCGTTTCGCGTTTCTTTCGCGAACACAAAAGCCTGGGGCCACGCGAGAGGGCGACGATGTCGGAGACCGTGTACACGGTGTTGCGCAAGAAGTTGTTCTTTGACCATCTGGCACCTTCCGGCAGCGGCTCCAAGGAGCGTCGGCTGGCGATCCTGGGTTTTCACGGGCCGCGCGATTTTTTGTTCGGGGCGCTTACGGAGCAAGAAAAGACCTGGCTGGAGCAATGCGACCAGGTGAAGGCGGCCGACCTGATGGAGCGCCACCGGCACAACTTGCCGGAATGGCTGGCGGTGCCACTCAAGGAGCAGCTACGCGCGGAATTCTGGCCGCTCGTTGACAGCCTCGCGCTCAGCGCCGACCTCGACCTGCGTGTCAACACCCTGAAGGCGAAGCGGGTGGAGGTTCAAAAGGCTCTGAGGGGCCTGGGCATCAAGGCGGCACCCACACCTTATTCGCCCTGGGGTCTGCGGCTCGAAGGCAAGCCGGCATTGAAGAAGCTCGAAGCCTATTTGCAGGGTGATTACGAGATCCAGGACGAAGGCTCCCAATTGCTGGCCTTGCTGGTCGATCCACACCGTGGCGAGATGGTGGTGGACTTTTGCGCCGGGGCCGGCGGCAAGACACTTGCCCTCGGCGCCGGTATGCGAAGCACCGGGCGCCTGTACGCCTTCGACACCTCGGCCCACCGGCTGGAGGCCTTCAAGCCGCGATTGGCCCGTAGCGGCTTGTCGAACGTGCACCCTGTCGTAATCGCCCATGAGCGGGACGACCGGGTCAAGCGCCTGGCCGGCAAGGTCGACCGTGTGCTTGTGGACGCACCTTGTTCTGGCTTGGGAACCCTTCGCCGCAACCCAGACCTGAAGTGGCGGCAGGACATGGCAGGCATTGCGCAGCTTGCCACCAAGCAATTGGAGATCCTGCAAAGCGCGTCCCGGCTGCTGAAGCCGGGTGGGCGGCTGGTGTATGCGACCTGCAGCATGCTGCTACTGGAGAACCAAGACGTCGCCGAGGCCTTCACGGCGGCGAACGACGGGTTTGCCCCGCTTGATGTTGGGGCGATCATCACCAACTTGAAGATCGAGGGAGCCGTCGACGTGAGTGTTGGGGGTGAAAACGGCCTCCGATGGCTGCAGCTATGGCCCCACAAACATGGAACAGATGGGTTCTTTGCGGCAGTTTGGCAGAAGAAGTAGGTATTTAGCTCGATTTTGGCGTCAATTACTGTATAGGGATTGCCAGGGGTGGCTAAAATCCTCACCACATATTATGATGGCGGGCTTCGGTTGGCGGGCGCACATGCCAATGTGCCTCAATTATCAAATTTGGAGAAACGAGCTATATGTTGTTACCCGACTGGGCGGTTCTGAATGCAGTTGTTGATTGGTTGTCTCGTGGTTTCTGGGACCTCACATGGTGGCAGGTAGTTTTATATACCTTGGCCACGACCCACATCACGATAGTCAGCGTCACCATTTACTTGCACCGGCACCAGGCGCACCGGGCGATGGACCTGCACGCCATTCCGTCGCATTTTTTCCGTTTCTGGTTGTGGGTCGGCACCGGCCAGGTGACCAGGGAGTGGGTCTCCATCCACCGCAAGCACCACGCCAAATGCGAAACCATCGACGACCCGCACAGCCCCGTGGCGCACGGTATAAAGAAGGTCTTCTGGCAGGGAGCCGAGTTGTACCGGGCCGAATCCAAGAACCAGGAGACATTGAGCAAATACAGCCAGGGTTGCCCCAATGACTGGATCGAGCGTAATGTCTATTCCCGGTATAGCTGGCAGGGCGTGGGCCTGATGATGATCCTGGACCTGACGCTGTTCGGCGCACTGGGCTTGGCTGTGTGGGCCGTGCAGATGGCCTGGATTCCCGTCACCGCAGCGGGGGTGATCAACGGGATTGGCCACTACTGGGGGTATCGCAATTTCGAGGCGCCCGACGCCAGCACCAACGTGGTGCCATGGGGCATCCTGATTGGCGGGGAAGAGTTGCACAACAACCACCACACCTATCCGACATCGGCCAAGTTCTCCGTCAAACCCTACGAGTTCGACATTGGCTGGATCTATATCAGCATGATGGAAAAGGTCGGGTTGGCCCGGGTCAAGAAGACACCGCCGAAACTGCAGTTCGGCAGCATCCGGCCAGTCGCCGACGAAAAAACGCTCGAAGCACTGATTGCGAACCGGTACGAGGTGATGGCTGGGTACGCAAACGACTTGCGCCGCGCCTGCAAGGCCGAGATCAGCGCGCTCAAGGCCAAGCGGGGCGACGTTGCAATACTTCTGGCCGCAAAGCGCTGGCTCCCGCGGGACGCCGACAAGGTGCCGGCCGATGCCGTCGAGAAGTTGGCTTTGGCGCGGGCGGCGCATCCGGTGCTCGACAAGATGGTGACGATGCGCGAGGAACTGCGCCAGTTGTGGTTGAACCGTTCGCAATCGCGCGAACAATTGGCGGTCGACCTGCAGGCCTGGTGCCACCGTGCCGAAGACAGTGGGATTGCGGCCTTGCGGGAATTCTCGATCCGGCTGCGCGCGGCACACGCCTGATAGCCGGCTGGGGCGTCCAGCCACTTGCACGCAAAAAACCGGTCCGCAGACCGGTTTTTTTTTACCGATCACCGTTTCTCGGCGTGGCCCGGGCAAAAAAAAGCCCGAACTCGTCGGGCTTTTTCGGGCAATCGAAGGCTCGTTACTTGAGCTTTATTTCCTTGTAATCCACATGCTTGCGTGCCTTGGGATCAAACTTCTTGATCAGCATCTTCTCGGGCATGGTTTTCTTGTTTTTGCTGGTGGTGTAGAAGTGACCGGTACCGGCCGTCGATTCCAGCTTGATTTTTTCGCGAGCGCCTTTGGAAGCCATGGTATTTCCTTCAGTCTGTGGAGCTTGTTATGCCTGACCCCTGGCGCGCAGGTCGGCCAGTACGGATTCGATCCCGTTCTTGTCGATCAGTCGCAGCGCAGCGCTGGAAACACGCAGTCGTACCCAACGGTTTTCGGTTTCGACCCAGAATCTGCGGTATTGCAGATTGGGCAGGAACCGACGCTTGGTCTTGTTGTTGGCGTGGGAGACATTGTTCCCGACCATGGGGCCCTTGCCCGTTACTTCACATACGCGTGCCATGTGGACACTCCAGTTTGACGCGCGACACGTTCGGGTGTCGCGAATTCGTTAACGGCTTTCGCCGCACCTCGCCACAGTGCCCCGGCATGCAATGACCGGATTTGAAAGTGGCGGTATTGAGATCTCACCAGTGCTTGCCAGCGACGTGGCAAATTCGGTGAAGCCTCGGATTATAGCCACGGGAATCCGCAGGTGAGCCCCAGGCTCAGCTTTGTTCCAGGAAGCGCTGGGCGTCCAACGCGGCCATGCAGCCGGTGCCTGCGCTGGTGATCGCCTGGCGATAGACGTGGTCTTGCACGTCACCGGCGGCGAAAACGCCAGGCACGCTGGTCATGGTGGCAAAACCCTTGAGGCCCGACTGGGTGACGATATAGCCGCCCGCCATCTCCAGTTGCCCCCGGAAGATCTCCGTGTTGGGCGCATGCCCGATGGCAATGAAACAGCCGCTGACGGCAAGCTCTTCGGTGGAACCATCGGTCGTGCTCTTGAGCCTGATGCCGGTCACACCGCTGGCGTCACCCAGGACCTCATCCAGCGTGCGGAAGGTCTTGAGTACGACCTTGCCCGCTGCGACCTTGTCCATGAGCTTGTCGATCAGGATGGCCTCGGCCTTGAACTTGTCGCGCCGGTGCACCAGGTAGACCTTGCTGGCGATGTTGGACAGGTACAGCGTCTCCTCCACCGCGGTGTTGCCGCCCCCTACGACGCAACAGACCTGGTCCCGGTAAAAGAAACCGTCGCATGTGGCGCAGCCGGAAACACCGCGCCCCATGAATGCGGTCTCCGATGGCAGGCCGAGGTATTTGGCGGAGGCGCCGGTCGCCAGGATCAGCGCGTCACAGGTGTAGGTGGCGCTGTCTCCTTGCAATACGAACGGCCTTTTTGCAAGGTCGACTGTGTTGATGTGGTCAAAAACCACATCGGTCTTGAAACGCTCGGCATGTTCCAGGAAGCGCTGCATCAACTCCGGGCCCTGCACGCCCATCGGATCGGCTGGCCAGTTGTCCACATCGGTGGTTGTCATCAACTGGCCACCCTGCGCGATGCCGGTGACGAGCCTGGGGTGCAGGTTGGCGCGCGCGGCGTATACCGCTGCGGTGTAACCGGCGGGTCCTGAGCCCAGGATCAGGACCTTGGCGTGTTTGGTGGTTGTCATGTTGGTTGCTCGATGTGAAAATAAAGAAAGTCGGTGGCTGAGATATGGAATGGATAACCAGTGTGGCGCCGGCTATCTTTGTTCCGCAGTCACGCGCAGATTCCCGAATAAGATTGTAAAAACTGAAAACCTGCCAAAAAGGACCGCCTGATGTCGATGTTGACCAATCTTGACCTGATACGGCGCGTCCCCTTGTTTTCAATGCTGACCCCAACGCAGGCCGAGTCGTTGGCAGGTGCGGTCGGCAAGCGTCGATTCAAGCGCGGCGAGTACATTGTCGAGCAGGGCAAGAAGTGCGAATCCCTGTTCATTATCCTGGCTGGCCGGGCTCGTGTCGTGGTGACCGACCGCCGCGACCGCGAGGTCATCCTGGCCACACTGCACCCGGGAGACTATCTGGGCGAAATGAGCCTGATCGACCATGACCCGCATTCGGCGACTGTCGAGGCTGAAGTCCAGACCGATGCGCTGGTCTTGGGCGGTGACGATTTCAATCGCTGCCTGCTGGAGAACAATTGCATCATGACCGCTGTGCTCAAGGGGCTGGTGCAACGTCTGCGCAGCGCTGACCGCAAGATCGAATCACTGGCCCTGATGAACGTGTACGGTCGCGTGGCCAACGTCCTGCTCGACAGCGCGGTGCCGACTGCTGACAACATCCGCATCATTCGCGACAAGATATCGCGTCAGGATATTGCCAAGATGGTCGGAGCCTCCCGAGAAATGGTGAGCCGGGTCATGAAGGACTTTGAAGAGCAGGGATTCATCGAAACCCGTGGCGATGGCAGCCTGCTGGTCACGGAACGCCGCCTCAATCCGCGGTGATCCCTGGCACCGCGGTGCGGTAAGCTCGCACCATGGTGTTTGGCGCATGACTTATTCATTGGACTCCTTGAGCGGCCCCCCAGGCACGGTGCAAGGCCCGCCGCAGTCCGGGCTGTCTCGCTTTGCGTCGGAACTGGGCCTGGTGGTCGGCCTGTTCGCGCTGGGATTCTGGCTGCTGTCGCTGAGCAGCTACACACTGACCGATCCCGCATGGTCCACCTCCGGCACCGGTGCCGAGTTGCGCAACCGTGGCGGCCGCATGGGGGCGGTGCTCGCCGATGCGGGGTATTACCTGTTTGGTTTCTCCGTCTGGTGGGCATTCGCGGCGGCGGCACGTATGTGGCTCGCGGGTCTGGCACGGTGGTTGCGTCAGGACGGCCGTGTCGAAGGTCCGCGGGCGGGCGCCGGATGGTTGCATCGGATACTGGCCGGACGGACCAAATTTTGGATCGGGCTGCTGTTATTGCTGGGTGCGAGTTGCATGCTCGAATGGTCGCGGCTGTACAGTTTCGAAGCCCGTTTGCCGGGGCCTAGCGGCGGGGTGCTGGGCGCAGTGCTGGGGCCGATGGGCATCCGTTGGCTTGGTTTTACCGGGTCGGGCCTGTTGGCAATTGCGGTTGGGGTCGCCGGCAGCGCACTCGCGTTCCGGTTTTCCTGGGGCAACCTGGCCGAGCGCATCGGTTCGGGCGTCTACCGCTGGCTGGAGTCCAGCCGCAAGAAGCGCGAAGTCGTGGAGGACATTGCGCTGGGGCAACAGGCGGCGCGGGAGCGTGAAGAGGTGGTCTCGGGCGAGCGCGTGGAGATCGATGAGCACCATGTCGCACCGGTCCTGGTCGAGCCGGTCGTGCTGGACGTGCCACGCAGCGAGCGCGTCGCCAAGGAACGCCAGAAACCGCTGTTCGCCGAGATGCTCGACAGCAAACTTCCGCAGGTCGACCTGCTCGACGGTGCGCAGGTCCGCCAGGAAACCGTCTCGGCCGAAACACTGGACATGACCAGCCGGATGATCGAGAAGAAGCTCAAGGATTTCGGCGTCGAGGTCTGGGTGATCGCCGCGTTGCCGGGGCCGGTGATCACGCGCTACGAGATCGAACCGGCGGTCGGCGTGAAGGGTTCGCAGATCGTGGGCCTGGCCAAGGACCTGGCACGCAGCCTCAGCCTGACCTCGATCCGCGTGGTCGAGACCATCCCTGGCAAGAATTTCATGGCGCTCGAGTTGCCCAATGCCAAGCGTCAGTCGATCCGCCTGTCGGAGATCCTGGGCTCGCGCGTGTACAACGAAGCCAAGTCGCTGCTAACCATGGGCCTTGGCAAGGACATCGTCGGCAATCCGGTGGTGGCAGACCTGGCAAAGATGCCCCACGTGCTGGTGGCCGGCACCACGGGTTCCGGCAAGTCGGTCGGTATCAATGCCATGATCCTCAGCCTGCTGTACAAGGCCGACGCGCGGGATGTGCGGCTGTTGATGATCGATCCCAAGATGCTCGAGATGTCGGTCTACGAGGGCATTCCCCACCTGTTGGCGCCGGTGGTCACCGACATGCGGCAGGCGGCCCACGGCCTGACCTGGTGCTTCGCCGAGATGGAGCGCCGCTACAAGCTGCTGAGCAAGATGGGGGTGCGCAACCTGAGCGGCTACAACACCAAGATCGACGAGGCCAAGGCCCGCGGTGAACACATCGGCAACCCGTTCAGCCTGACCCCGGAGCAGCCCGAGCCGCTGGAACGGCTGCCCCATATCGTGGTCGTCATCGACGAACTCGCCGACCTGATGATGGTGGTGGGCAAGAAGATCGAGGAGTTGATTGCCCGCCTGGCCCAGAAGGCGCGCGCCGCCGGTATTCATTTGATCCTGGCCACCCAACGGCCCAGCGTGGACGTCATCACCGGCCTGATCAAGGCCAATATTCCGACTCGTATCGCATTCCAGGTCAGCAGCAAGATCGACAGCCGCACGATCCTGGACCAGATGGGTGCAGAGGCACTGCTCGGCATGGGCGACATGTTGTACATGCCTAGCGGCACCGGCCTGCCGATCCGGGTCCACGGCGCATTCGTGAGCGACGAAGAGGTGCACCGGGTGGTCGAATATCTCAAGTCGCAGGGCGAGCCGAACTACATCGAAGGTGTACTCGAAGGTGGCACCGTGGACGGTGATGGAGACGGCCAGGGCGACGGCATCGGGGGCGCAGAGGAAAAGGACCCCATGTACGACCAGGCGGTCGAGGTGGTTCTCAAGAACCGCAAGGCCAGCATTTCGCTGGTGCAGCGTCACCTCAAGATCGGCTACAACCGCGCTGCGCGGCTGGTGGAAGACATGGAGAACGCGGGCTTGGTGAGTTCGATGAGTACCAGCGGCCAGCGGGAGATTCTCGTGCCGGCGAGGGCCGAATGATGCGACCCGTGTTTCGCCGGCTGGGGTTTCTGGCGCTGTGTGCTGGCGGGGCCGTTCACGCGGCTGGCATGGACAGCCTCGACATCTTCCTGCGCACCGTCACCGGCGCGCGCGCAGAGTTCACCCAGGTGGTCACGGCACCGGCGCGCGACGGCCAGGTGGCAAAAACAAAGACCTCCACTGGCAGCTTCGAATTTTCGCGACCGGGACGGTTCCGTTTTGTCTACCGCAAGCCGTTCGACCAGACGATTGTGGCGGACGGCCAGACCCTCTGGCTGTTCGATGCCGACTTGAACCAGGTGACTGCCCGCAAACAGGCCCAGGTCCTGGGTTCCACGCCCGCCGCTTTGATCGCGTCGGCGCCCGACCTGCGCGCCCTGCAGGCCGAGTTCTCGTTGCAGTCCGCGCCGGACAAGGACGGGCTGGAGTGGGTGGTGGCGACACCCAAGGCGCGCGATGGCCAGTTGCAGAGTGTGCGGGTCGGTTTCAAATCGGGCGCAAACAAGTCGGTGAACCTGGCTGCTCTTGAAATCCTTGACAGCTTTGGCCAGCGGTCGGTTTTGACCTTCAGCCGGGTCGAACTCAACCCGGCGCTGCCAGCCGACACCTTTGTCTTCAAGCCGCCGGCCGGGGCCGACCTGATCCGTCAGTAGCTGTGGCCACATTGCCCGCGGGTTCGCCGCACGTGCCTTTGGCGGAGCGACTGCGCCCGCGCAGTCTGGGCGAGGTGATCGGGCAACAGCACCTGCTGGGCGAGGGACAGGCGCTGCGCGTGGCATTCGAATCGCGACGACCGCACAGTTGCATCCTGTGGGGCCCACCGGGCACCGGCAAGACGACCATTGCGCGCCTGATGGCCGATGCCTTCGATGCGAAGTTCATCGCCATCAGCGCCGTGCTCGGCGGCGTGAAGGATATCCGCGAGGCGGTCGAACAGGCCTCGGTGCTGGCTGGGCAGGGCCGGCAGACGATCGTGTTCGTCGATGAGGTGCACCGGTTCAACAAGAGCCAGCAGGATGCATTCCTGCCGCACGTCGAAAGCGGGCTGTTCACGTTTGTGGGGGCCACCACGGAGAACCCGTCCTTTGAGGTCAACTCGGCACTGCTGTCGCGCGCCGCTGTTTACGTATTGCAGGCATTGACGCAGCAGGACCTGCAGCGGATCGTCGACAAGGCGTGCGCAACCGGGGCCGTGCCGGTGCTTGAACCGGCAGCACGGGAGCGGTTGGTCGCGTACGCCGATGGTGACGCACGGCGTCTGCTCAACACCGTGGAGACCCTCGCCATCGCGGCTGCGGCCGAGAAGCAGGCCAGCATCACGGACGGCTGGCTGCTCAAGGTGCTGGGCGAGCGCATGCGCCGCTACGACAAGGCGGGCGAGCAGTTCTACGACTCCATCAGCGCGCTGCACAAGTCAGTGCGCGGGTCGGACCCGGATGCGTCCCTGTACTGGTTCGCGCGCATGCTCGACGGTGGTGCCGATCCGCGCTACCTGGCCCGGCGCCTGGTGCGTATGGCCAGCGAAGATATCGGGCTGGCCGATCCGCGCGCACTGCGCCTGGCGCTTGACGCGTCCGAGGTGTTCGAGCGCCTCGGTTCGCCCGAGGGGGAACTGGCACTCGCGCAATGTGTGGTGTACCTGGCGATGGCCGCAAAATCCAATGCGCTCTACAAGGCATTCAACGACGCCAAGGCCCTGGTCAAACGGGAAGGCACACGCGCAGTGCCGATGCATCTGCGCAACGCGCCGACCCAACTGATGAAGGACTTGCAATACGGACAGGGATATCGCTACGCGCACGACGAGCCGGACGGTTTCGCCGCCGGCGTGTCCTATTGGCCCGAGGGCATGCAGGCGCAGGAGTTCTACCAGCCGGTGGATCGCGGGCTTGAAATCCGCATTGCCGAAAAACTTCGCGAGCTCAAGAGCCGCAACCGGCGCAGCCCCTGACATGCAGATGGGGCATCCCTGCATGGAAGTTTGCATGCGTCGCAAGGGTAAACCCGCCCCTTTTCGGGGCGGTGGGATGATTGCCTCTCACTAGAATCGTGCGGAGCGAAACGCCCCGGGGACCGCCTGGAAATCGGCTGTGTGTTTTGCCGGCCCACGCTGATGCGCCATAAGCGCAGGCATCGGATGCCACATGACTTGAACAACGTCGGAGCGTCAGTTTATGGACATTTTCCTCCAGCAGATCATCAACGGGCTGGTGCTGGGCAGCGTGTATGCGCTGGTGGCCCTGGGCTACACGATGGTCTACGGCATCATCCAGCTGATCAACTTCGCCCATGGCGAAGTGCTCATGTTTGGTGCGTTGACGGCCTGGACGGTTGCCGGCGTTTTGCAGCCGAACTTTCCCGACATGCCGGGCTGGGTGGTCCTGATTGTGGCCACCATCGTTGCCTGCATGGTGGCCGCGGCGCTGAACTTCAGCATCGAGAAAATCGCTTACCGCCCCTTGCGCAACTCGCCGCGCCTCGCTCCACTGATCACAGCCATCGGCATGTCCTTGTTGCTGCAGACCGTCGCGATGATCATGTGGAAGCCCAACCCCAAGGCGTTTCCCAACCTGCTGCCGACCGAGCCGTTCGAGGTCGCAGGCGCCGTGATTTCGCCCACCGACCTGCTGATCCTGTCGCTGACCGCCATCCTGCTGGTGGCATTGGTCTGGCTGGTCAATTACACCTCGCTGGGTCGGGCCATGCGAGCCACCGCCGAAAACCCGCGCGTTGCGGGCCTGATGGGTGTGAAGCCCGACGTGGTGATCTCCGCCACCTTTGTCATTGGCGCCGTTCTGGCAGCCATTGCGGGGATCATGCTGGCCATGAAGTACGGCACCGTGCAGCATGCGATGGGGTTTCTGCCCGG
>JANOUM010000831.1:0-2824 GCA_031416855.1 Rhodoferax sp.
GGCGTCCCAGTGGCGCATGTTGCTCATGTTGATGGCAAATTCCTTGGTGTCAGGCGGGATCTGCATATGCTCCTGCGTCAGCACGAACGATCCTTGCTCGCGGTCCAGCGTGAACATGGCCACGCCGTCCCCGACCGTCAACACCAGAGTCGTCTGCGGCCCGTAGACGCAGTAGCCCGCGGCCACCTGCTTGCTGCCTGTCTGCAGAAAGTCGTTCTCCGTCACACCCACCGACGCGTCGGTCTTGCGCAATACGCTGAAAATGGTGCCGATGCTGACGTTGACGTCGACGTTGCTGGAGCCGTCCAGCGGGTCGAACAGCAGCAGGTACTCACCCTGCGGGTAGCGGTTGGGCACGACATAGATGCCGTCCATCTCCTCGCTGGCCATGGCCGCCAGGTGGCCTCCCCATTCGTTGGCCTCTATCAGCACCTCGTTGGCGATGATGTCGAGCTTTTTCTGGACTTCGCCCTGCACGTTCTCGCTGTGGGCTGAGCCGAGCACACCGCCCAGTGCGCCTTTGTTCACGGCCTGGCTGATGCCCTTGCAGGCCCGTGCCACCACTTCGAGCAACAAGCGCAGGTCGGACGGTATCAGCGACTGGATGCGCTGTTGCTCCACCAGGTAACGCGTCAGGGAAATAGAGGCTGCCATGCTGGGGGTTCCTGTGTCTACTCGGACAGTGCGCGGGTGACCACCTCGCGCACATCGTTGCTCAGCTCGGACCTGGCAGCCACGCGTGTGATCGCTTCGCGCGCGGCGCTGCGGTAGGGCTCGGCGAGTTTTTTCCAGCGGTCCAGCGCGCGGGCCAGACGTGCGGCCACCTGCGGGTTGAAGGCGTCGAGTTCCAGCACCCGCTCGCTCCAGAACACATAACCGGCAGCGTCCCGGCGATGGAATGCGCCCGGGTTGCCGCTGCAATAACTGAAGATCACGCTGCGCGCCCGGTTCGGGTTGCGGATGTTGAAATCGGGGTGGCTGAGCAACTGGCGCACCAGTGGCAGGACATGGCCGGCGCGGTCCGGGGCGCCGGACTGCAGGGCGAACCATTTGTCCAGCACCAGCGCGTCGTCCTTGAATATGGCGTGGAACCGGTCCAGGGCCTGCGCCGCCATTTCGTGCCCGCTGCCAACCAGTGCTGAGAGCGCGTTGAAACGGTCAGTCATGTTGCCGCCCGACTTGAAGCGCTGGTAGGCTTTGCCCGGCCACACTTCACTGCCTGGTGCCGTGCCGGTGTGCACGGCGGCGCGGCACAACATGGCCAGCGCCATGCCACACAGAGCCCGCCGTCCGGTCGAGACCGGGTCGGCGCGGTAGGCACCGGTATCCTGGTGCACATCGAATGCCCATTGCCAGTCGTCGCGCAAGGCCAGGGCGAGCTGCAACCGCATAGATTCGCGCACGGCGTGGACCTGCTGCGGGTCCACCACCTCGAGTTGTTCCGCGATGTAGGTCTCGGACGGCAGTGTCAGCACCAGTTCCTTGAACGCCGCATCGAGCTGGTCGTGGCGCAGGATGCCGCGCATGGCTTCCAGGTAGGCCGCGCCCAGAACCTCGGTGTTGCTGCCCCCAGCGATGCCCTGCAGGGCTGCGCGCATGGCCAGGCGTTGGCCGGCCTCCCAGCGGTTGAAGGCGTCGGAGTCGTGCGCCAGCAGATGCAGCAGTTGCGCGTCGGTGTAGTCGAATTCAAGCACCACCGGCGCGCTGAATCCGCGCAGCAAGGACGGGACGGGCTGGGCGTCGACGTTGAGGAAGGTGAGCGTCTCACTGGCCTGGCTGATCACGAAGGTGCGCGAGGCGGCACCGGGCAGGGTTTCGTTGGACAGCTGCAGCGGCAGGTCGCGACCGTCCGGGCCGACCAGGCCCAGGTTGAGCGGCAGGACGAACGGCTCCTTGTGGTCCTGACCGGGTGTGGCCGCACAGCGCTGCTTCAGTGCCAGGGAATAGGTACGCGTGGCGCCATCGTAGTGGCCGCTGGCCGCCAGGTGTGGCGTGCCGGCCTGGCTGTACCAGTGTTTGAACTGCGGCAGCAACCGCATCAGGTCCGAACCGGGGTTGCCATCTGCCTGGGCCTGGGCGAAATCGTCGCACGTGACGGCCTGACCGTCGTGGCGCTCGAAGTACAGCTTCATGCCACGCGCAAACCCGTCGCGACCGACGAGGGTCTGCATCATGCGTACCACCTCGGCGCCTTTTTCGTAGATCGTGACGGTGTAGAAGTTGTTGATCTCGATATAACTGTCGGGGCGCACCGGGTGCGCCATCGGGCCGGCATCCTCGGGGAACTGCGCGGTACGCAGCACCCGCACATCCTCGATGCGCTTGACGGCGCGCGCCGATGCCTCGTGGCACAGGTCCTGCGAGAACTCCTGGTCGCGAAAGACGGTAAGGCCTTCCTTGAGGCTGAGCTGGAACCAATCGCGGCAGGTGACGCGGTTGCCGGTCCAGTTGTGGAAGTACTCGTGGCCGACCACTGATTCGATGTTGGCGAAGTCGGTGTCGGTGGCGGTGGCCTGGCTGGCCAGAACGTACTTGGTGTTGAAGATGTTGAGGCCCTTGTTCTCCATCGCCCCCATGTTGAAGTCGCTGGTGGCCACCACCATGAAACGCTCCAGGTCGAGCGACAGGCCGAAACGCGCCTCGTCCCAGGCGATCGAGGCCACGAGCGAATTCATGGCGTGTTCGGTCTTGTCCATGTCGCCGCGACGCACGTAGATCTCGAGCAAGTGGTCGCGCCCGGCACGCGAGGTGATGCGCTGCTGGCGGCACACCAACTGGCCTGCCACCAGGGCGAACAGGTAACACGGCTTGCGGTGCGGGTCGA
>JANOUM010000832.1:0-6510 GCA_031416855.1 Rhodoferax sp.
TCCAGCAACTCGTCCGTGGTGGGCACCAGCGCCATGAGTTTCTTCAGGCGCCGGGTGGCCAGGCCCAGCACCGGTTTGGTCGGCACGCCAGACGCCGCTTCACCTTGCCAGTAGGCCCGGATGCCGTTGGTACCCCAGGGCGTGGTCTCGTCCTTGGGGAACGCCATGCTGTTGCCGCTGATCTCGACGTTGTCGGTGAGCGGCAGCAACGAGTCCTCGCCCAGGGACAGCTTGAAGATCTGCTGCGAGAACTGGGGCGGCACCAGGAAGCCACCGTCTTGGCCGGCGGCCTCGTTGCCGAAAGTCGACGGTGCGGCGGCACCAATTCCACTGGACCCACCGTGGAGCAGACGGGCATCGAGCGCCTTCCCCGGCTTGTCGGCCTGGTACACCGCCTGCATAAACTCGCCAAGCGAATAGAACCCGCGCTTGGCATCGCCCTCGCGGTTGTCGGTGACGACGGGGCCCATGGCGCTGGCGATGCCGATGCGCGCTTCGTCGGCGATCAGCGCAGCTTCGCGGTCGATGGCGGCGGATGCGGCATCGATGCGGGCACGCAGGGCATCGAACGCCGCGACCTCCTCGTCGGTCATGTCGCGGCCGTCGGCGGCGATGCGGTCTGTCAGCGCTCGCGCCTCTTTGACCAGGGTGGACTTGCGAGATTGGAACTCGCGCAGTTGTTTGCTCATGAATAGTTCTCCAGAAATGAAAAATCCCGCGCGAAGCAGGACAGATGGGCGAAAAAAAACCACCCGAAGGTGGTTGGTTGAGTCACGACCGACGGGTCGTGTCAGGTGGTGGCGCGGCTCAACGGAGCATTGCTGGCGTCATAAAGCAACAATGTGTCATCACTTCTTGCGTGGCTTGTCAAGGGGGCTCGGCACAGCGCATCGGCTTACATGCGAGTGCACGTCGCCAGCCGATAATCCCAAGTAAAAACTAAAATCTTGCTGATAGTGCCGTAATCTTCTAGGTATCGAAGTTACGGACCCCATTTCCAAGGGGCTATCGTTTTAAAGATGGGAAAAATATGGTTCCCCAAGAACTTTCACCGCTGCAGATTCGCCCGCACCAAGGCGAGCAACGCCAATCTTCAACGCCGCACCTGCGCCGCAAGGTGCCGGGGATGCGCAATTTGGGTATACCTGCCATCGTTGGCGTGCTATTGGTTTCGCTGTGGGCACTGATCCTTATCGTGTCTTCGAAGCAAAGGCAGCGCCTACTCGATGACAGCCAGAAGGAACTTGCCCAACTGAATAGTGCCGTTGCTCAACATGCAGCGGGCCTGTTCAGGGATGTCGAATCCAATCTGATCGTCATGGATCTATGGCTGCAGGCCAATCGGCACATCGATCCGCGAACAGACGCGAGCTTCGTAGCGCTGGTTGCGGAACTGCGCCGCATTTCCAAAGGCCTGATCGACCCGCGCATGGTATCGACGGAAGGGAAACTCTTCTACATTCCTACCCCGGACGGAAAGCCGCTCGCGGACGTGAGCGACCGCAGTTACTACAAGGCGCAGTTGACCGAAGGCGAAAGGCGCCTTCATATCGGCGAGCCCGTCGAGAGCAGAGTAACCGAAAAATGGGGCATCCCGATTTCCTGGCGCCTCAAGTCGCCAGTGTCCGGCCTCATGATGGTATTCGCCAATATCGAAATCGCCCAGCTGGACACCTTGCACGAGAAGATGCGGCTGAAACCAAATGGCAGCATCGTGCTCATCCGCACCGATGGCATCGTCCTGTCGCGTACGCCCTACGAACAGGCATTGATCGGTCGGGACGTCAAAAGCGCCCAAGGATTCAAGGAAGAATATGGCGTGAAACAACGCGGATCCTTTATTTCAGACGGCAAAATCACCGATGGCGTGCCGCGCATCATTAGCTACCAACGCCTGGAAGACTATCCCATCACCGTGCTGGTGAATCGCGGGCTAGAGGACGTGCTGGCCACGTATGAGCGGCGGCGCACCATCGTGTACCTGGCTGCTGGAGTGCTGACGTTGCTGGCACTGGCATTGACCCGGGCGATGCACCTCTCGCAAAACGCGCTACAGCAGGCAAAGGAGGACCTGGGGCTTCTCGAAGCCACCGACAGCATGACGGGCGTGATGAGCCGGCGCGCTTTCCTCGAACTCGCACAGCGCGAAAGCAGCCGCGCATTACGATATTGGCGCCCGACAGCCGTGCTGCTGCTCGACATCGACCACTTCAAACGAGTCAATGATTCGCACGGCCACGCAGTCGGCGATGCTGTGTTGCGTGATTGTGCGAAGGCATGGAAAGTGGAACTGCGCGAACAGGACTTGCTGGGTCGCGTCGGGGGCGAAGAGTTCTGCGCGGTATTGCCCGAAGCGCCGCTTGAATCGGCGAAACAGGCGGCAGAGCGGTTGCGCAAAGCTGTTGCCAATCTCAAGTTCAACGGAAAATCGGAACAGTTCTCAGTGACAGTGAGCATTGGACTCACTATGGTCTTGGAGAAAGATGCCGACTTCGCGCAAGCCATGGAACGCGCCGATCGCGCGCTGTATCTGGCCAAAGAACGGGGCCGTGATCGTCTCGAAACCGTGGTAGAAAAAGAGCATGAAGAAAGCGCTATCTGACCAGATCACATTAGCGCGTGCGTTTGCACGAGGCTAATAAACGCATCATCCTATTGACCCAACAATTGACAACGCTCGCTGTGCTCGAGCCAACTGGTTCAACTTAGGTATCGTCATTCCTTTCGCATCGCGTCGCATTTTCCGGATGACGTTATCAAACGTGGCGACGCCGTCCGCCATGTTCTGCGCCAGCGCAGCATCGGCGCCCAAGACGCGTCCCTGCCCCATACTGTCGCGCACCTGTGAGATCGACACTCCGCGCCCGCGCGCCACACCCTTGGTGAACGCCGCGTAGTAGTCATCGACCCGCGACTGCATGAATCCCTGGGCCTCGGTGTCCAATGGCGCATAGGGAATGCCCTCCACCTTGTACTTGCCAGCAGAGATCAGCGTCGGCGCGACACCCTCGGCGGCCAGGGCCTGCGAGTAGTCGAAATGCGCTTGCCAAACGCCGATGGAGCCCACCTCGCCGCCTGGGGTGACGTACAACTCGGACGCGGCACACCCGATCCAGTACGCTGCTGATGCCGCCAGACTGTTGGCAACCGCCATCACCGGTTTGCGCGACCGCGCACTGATGATCTCGTCGGCGAGTTCGGCGACGCCGTAGACGCTGCCACCCGGGCTGTCGATGTCGATCAGGATCTGGCTGACCGTGTCGTCGGCCAGCGCCTGGCGCAGTGCAGATGCGAACTGTTGCGTGCTGACACTGCCCGGGCCCGATACGTCCTCGACCATGTTGCCGCGCTGGGTGACAACGCCGTACAGGGGCAGGACCGCAATCCCGCCACTGGACATCCCGGAACTTGCCTGCCGGCGTGCGTCGCGTACCGCACGATCGGCATGGATCTGGGCAAAAGTCTCTTCGCTGGGCTGGCCACCCGCCGACCAGCGGTGCATGACAGACGCCATTGCGCTCAGTCGCTCGGGCATCAGGGCCCAGGGGGTGGACAGGAACTCGGACATCAGCAGGGCTGTTTTCATAATTGGGTTCTCAAGCGGCCAGCAGCAGCGCTGCGGCAATGCGCGCCTTGTGGCGATTTCGTGGAATTCGGTTGTCGACAGTTGCCTGCCCCTGGGATCGACCCAGGCCTTGCGTGCACGCGCCAGTGCCAACGATCGGTGCCAACGCGCGCGCGAATCCGCTGGGCTCGCCAGGACCCTGGCCAGATTTACTCGATCCGGCAATCGCCAGCGCCGCTCGACCGCGCGTCTGTGCGCCGCCCTGCGCCGACTCGCCGTGTCCGCCAATTTGCAGCGGCGGTCGCCACCGAGCGCGCGAGCGACCGGCTCCCATATAGGACACCGAAAGTTGGGCATCGGCAACCCCACTCGTTTCCTGGCTGCCCTGGCCACTGGCACCGGTGCCCGCGACGGCCCCATCAACGACGGTGCCACTGATCGACTGCCCACCTTGCGCTGTGGCTACACCACCGGCGAAGGTCAGCGCGCCAACACCCTGACTCGACTGCCCACCTTGCGCGGTGCCACCAACACCGGCCAACAACTGGCTGGCGGTGCCCGCCGCGCTTTGACTACCCTGGCCCGTTCCAGCATTGCCAGTGAGGGCGGCCGCAATCGTGCCCAAGCCAACAAGTGCTTGTGATCCCTGGGCGGTTGCTGTCGCGCCGACGAAGGTTTGAGCTGCCCCGCCAGCACTGCTCTGGCCACCCTGGGCAGCAACCGCAGTGCCCGTGAAGACCAGGACAGCGGATCCAGAATCACTCTGGCCACCTTGCGCGGTGGCAACTGAGCCGATGAAGGCCAGCACCGCCGCGCCCGATGCGCTGTGCGACCCCTGGCCAGTTGCCGCGCTGCCCTCGAAAGGATGGGCCGCTGTGCCTGCGGCTCCTTGACCGCCCTGTGCGGTGTCCGCAGAACCGGCAACCGGCGCAGGGCCCCCACCACCCGCCGCGAGCAGCAAGGACATCGTCTACCTCCGTGGCGTGTCCGGCGCTTTTACTCCCGGCTGGTCGCCCATCTCAATAACTCGCCACCTCAGCCAACTCGATGTTCACGTGCAGCTGGATCACACCCGCTGCGCCCATGGCGATCACATTGGTGACCACCAGACCCTCGTTTTGCGCAAGGATCATCGGGTGGTCGCCCGTGTCGTGGGACAGCAACGCAATCTTTGGCATGGAACTGCCCAGTGCATTGCTGGTGCCCCCCGCGTTGCCCATGGACACCGTCTCCAGCGTGAGGGTGCCAGCGGTGAGCGCCGCTGTCGACGAAATCCGTAGGTCTGGGGCCGCAGCAATGTTTGTGAAGCTCAGCCGGTGTTTGTTTTGCCCCGCCAGGTACAGCGACGTGCCACCGCTGTCGGACACCGTAAACCCACTGGCGCGCAGCACCTGGTACACCAGGCCCTGTGCCGCCGTGAACGCGGTCGTGGTGACAAACCCCACCTGCACCCGGCGCACCATCAGCAGGTTCGCGCCGGTGTTGCGCAGCGAGAACACAGGGCCATTGGCCGCCACACCTGCGAGCGCACCGGATACAGCGCCATACGACAGCCAGTTGATGACCTCGACTGGCCGGATGCTGACGCGCGCCGCCTTGAATGCGGCATCCACTTCCTGCGTCGCGCCGCTGGGACCAATGAGTTGAATTGCCAAGTTGTGCTCCTAATTCCAGACCCAGGCCACGGTCCATAACCCATAGGCTCGACCGGTACTGGCAAGGGCGAAGATGGTGAAACCTGTGCCCGCCACAATGTCGCCAGCCACCACACGCGGTGGATCGACCCGGTGTTCGTCCGCTGAGTGGTCGGCGCTTGCCACCGGCAGGATCCAGGCCTCGACCAGGCTGCCAGCCGAAATGCCGGTCTGGCCCGTGATCACTACATTCGCCTCGGGTGAGCCGGGAAGCGCGCCGAAGTCGACCGTTGTCGTTCCCTGGGTGGCCACTGAACGTGCCCCTACGAACCGGCAGTGGCCTTGGCCACCGTGTGCGTGAAGCTCGACACGCTCACCGTTGCCCCTGCGCTGATCACCACGCTGTTGAGCGCCAGGTTCGGCGTGTTACCAGCCACATCCACCGTGCCATCGAACACGACGGTCGTGCCATCCGACTTCAGGCAGCGAAACCACGTCGCTGTGTTGCTGGCCGCTGCTGTGGCGCTGGTGATGGCGTTAAAAGTGATCACGCCCGCGCTGGCCGCCGGCGCTGCCGTGACAGAGAAGCGCAGTTCGGCCAGCATCGTCTGACCCGACAGGGCCGTGTCCGCATTGGCCGGCTGGCCCGTCGAGTACAGCCGCAGGTAGCCGTTGCCGAGCAGCGCAGAGAGTGCGTCGGCCTCAGCGTTCACGCAGGCGTTGGAGAGTTGGGTGTTTTTTGCCATAGTCGTGTTCAGTCAATCTTTGCGCCGGTGATCTCACCGTTGGCGTCTGTCTCGAAGTGGACTTGCCCGCCCCGCTCGATGCGCACATGCACCTGCGCTGGTTCCACCGTCACCTGGGGTGCTGGCACGTTTACGGTGATCTGAGGCGCTGCCCACTGCTGCGACAGCGCTGCCACCAGCCGATCGGCATCCGTGCGCCGCGCATCAGGCGCTTGCACGCCAATGCCGATCAAGCTCGCCAGCGCGCGCGCCTCGATGCCAGTGACTGCGCAAGCTGTGCCATCGACTGCCAGGAAAGTCAGCATCCGCTCACAGTGGCTACGCGCCGCATCCATACTGATCCCCAGGGAATCGGCCACGTAGGCAGGGTGATCGGCATAGAAAGCCTTGGCCGCCATGGCCACATCAGCGCCACGCTCGTGGGCCCGGGTCAACGCCGCCGCTTCCTTGCGTGCGATGCGCGCCGCAACCCGCTCAACCACCACGCGCAGGCGCTGCGAAGATGCGTCCTTGTCCTCGCCGTCATCGGCCGGTGCATCCCTGGGATCGGCCGGCTTGGCGGCTT
>JANOUM010000833.1:0-2783 GCA_031416855.1 Rhodoferax sp.
GCGCTTATTGTCTCCTGTCCGGAACGCACCCGCGCGGGCCCATCGGCCGGCGCGCAGGACTATTCGCTGGTGAAGATCGATCCGAGGCGGTCCATGCGCTCCAGGGCGATGCCGCAGCCACGCACAACGCAGGTCAGCGGGTCCTCTGCCACCAGCACCGGCAAGCCGGTTTCCTCGGCCAGCAGCCGGTCCAGGTCGCGCAGCAGGGCGCCGCCGCCGGTGAGCATCATGCCGCGGTCGGCAATGTCGGCGCCGAGTTCCGGTGGCGTCTGCTCCAGGGCGTTCTTGACCGCCGAGACGATATTGTTCAGCGGGTCGGTCAGGGCTTCCAGGATCTCGTTCGACGAAATCGTGAAACTGCGCGGCACACCTTCGGACAGGTTGCGGCCACGCACTTCCATTTCCTTGACCTCACTGCCGGGGAACGCGGAGCCGATCTTCTTCTTGATCGCCTCGGCCGTCGGCTCGCCGATCAACATGCCGTAGTTGCGCCGGATGTAGTTGATGATGGCCTCGTCGAACTTGTCACCGCCGACGCGCACGCTACCCTTGTACACCATGCCGCCGAGCGAAATGACCCCGACCTCGGTGGTACCGCCGCCGATGTCCACCACCATGGAGCCACTGGCTTCGCTGACCGGCAGGCCGGCACCAATGGCGGCGGCCATCGGCTCCTCGATCAGATAGACGTCGCTGGCGCCGGCCCCCAAGGCCGACTCGCGGATCGCCCGTCGCTCGACCTGGGTGGAGCCACAGGGCACACAGATGATGATGCGCGGGCTGGGACGGAAGATACTGCGCGGATGCACCATCTTGATGAACTGCTTGAGCATCTGCTCGGTGACCGTGAAGTCGGCGATCACGCCGTCTTTCATCGGGCGGATTGCCTCGATGTTGCCAGGCACCTTGCCCAGCATGGCCTTGGCCTCCTTGCCCACGGCCTGGATCGACTTCTTGCCCTGCGGGCCGCCCTCGTGCCGGATGGCCACCACGGACGGCTCGTCCAGGACGATCCCCTTGCCGCGTACGAATATCAGCGTATTCGCTGTCCCCAGGTCAATCGCCAGATCCGTTGAGAAATGCTGACGGAACGCTCCAAACATCGAAATCCTCTCGGGCACGGCAAGCTCTTCGGCCCACCATCGCCATACGTATTGACCAGCTCACATTGATTGATTCCGCACCAGAATCCCCACCCCGGGGGACGGCGCGCAAAGGCGGGATAATAACCCATCCCCCGTAGGCAACCGCCGCGTTGCCGCGTCGTCCAGTGCATCCTGCGGGTGGGCAATCGTCCTTTCCTGCCATGCCACTTTCATCCACCGACATCACCCGCATTGCCAGTCTCGCTCGCCTGGAGCTCAGCCCAGCCGAAAGCGAGCGCATGCTTTCCCAGCTGAACGGATTTTTCGATATCGTCCAAAAAATGCGCGCCGTCGACACCGCCGGCGTCGAACCGCTGGCCCATCCATTTGCAACCGTCAGTGACACCTTCCTGCGCCTGCGCGAGGACGTGGTGAGCGAGCCCGACCAGCGCGAGGCGAACCAGCGCAGCGCGCCTGCCGTCGACAACGGGCTGTTCCTGGTTCCGAAGGTGATCGAATGAGCCGCCGGGCCGTCCCCCACAGGAATGGCACCGCAGCAAGCGTGGCGTCCCTGTCAACATCCGACCTGCACGACCTCGACCTGACCCAGTTGGTTGCCCACCTGCGTGCGCGTACGGTGTCCGCGAACGAACTGGCGCGGCATTTTCTGGCGCGTGGCGCCAGCCATGATGCACTCGGGGTGTACCTGGCGCGCGACGAGTCGGTCACGCTGGCCCAGGCCGACGCGGCCGACGCACGCCTCGCCGCTGGCAACGCCGGCCCGCTGGAAGGAGTGCCGCTGGCGCACAAAGACATCTTCGTTACCAAGGACTTCCCGACTACCGCCGGCTCGCGCATGCTGCGCGGCTACCGCTCACCCTTCGATGCCACGGTGGTGAGCCGCCTGGCGCAGGCCGGGGCGGTGACGCTGGGCAAGCTCAATTGCGACGAGTTCGCCATGGGTTCCTCCAACGAGAACTCAGCCATCGCCCCGATCGGCCAAACGCAACCGGTGCCGGTGCGCAACCCCTGGAACACGGACCACATCCCGGGCGGTTCTTCCGGCGCCAGCGCGGTGGCGGTGGCGGCGCGGCTGATGCCTGCCAGCACCGGCACCGACACCGGTGGCTCGATCCGCCAGCCAGCGTCCTTCTGCGGCGTCACTGGCATCAAGCCAACCTACGGCCGCGCCTCACGGTACGGCATGGTGGCATTCGCGTCCAGCCTCGACCAGGCCGGCCCGATGGCGCGCAGCGCGCAAGACTGCGCCGTGCTGCTCGGCAGCATGTGCGGGCCCGATCCGGACCGCGACTCCACCTCACTCGACGTGCCGACGGAGGACTTCTGCGCCGGCCTTGAGCGGCCGCTGCACGGGCTGCGCATCGGTGTGCCGCGCGAGTTCTTCGGCGAAGGCGTGGCCCCCGACGTGCGGGCCGCGGTCGAGGCCGCGCTGGTCGAATACGAAAAAATCGGCGCCCGCCGGGTGGACATCTCCCTGCCACGCACCGAGCTGTCGATCCCGGTTTACTACATCATCGCGCCGGCCGAAGCCTCCAGCAACCTGAGCCGCTTCGACGGCGTCAAGTTCGGCCACCGCGCACACGAGTACAGGGACCTGCAGGACATGTACCGCAAGACCCGCGCGCAGGGATTTGGCGACGAGGTAAAGCGCCGCATCATGATCGGCGCCTATGTGCT
>JANOUM010000834.1:0-4010 GCA_031416855.1 Rhodoferax sp.
AGTCGTTTCATGGCGGCGGATGTCCTGAGGATGTGGGCACTGGCAGGGATTTTGTGGGCGCTTGAACTTGCAAGCCTACCGCAAAATTGGTGCCATATTGTCCGTGCTGCCCGATCCTGGGCTGGCGCGCGCCTGTGCAGCGTCTTGCAACCGCTGCCTGGACCGTTGCCTACAAGGTGTCGGGGGACTGCACCGCCGCGAGGACGGTCTGCGACTGGCCGTCGCGCTCGCGTGTGCGCAACCACCAGACCGCGCCCTTGCGCACCGGGCAGTTGTCGGTGTCGAACGGCAGCAACTGCGCGATGGTGGCGCCCAGCATCGGCTGGTGCCCTATTACCAGGACCGCCGGTTTGGAAACAGGCCATTGGGCCGCCGCCAGCAGGCCGTTGGCCGTGCCTTCTGGTGCCAGTTCCTGCCTGACCTTGTACTTGCGCCCCAGCGCCGCCGCGGTCTGTTCACACCGTCGCGCGGGGCTGCACAACACGCGCGTGCCCTCAGGCAACTGGCGGTCGAGCCAGTTGGCTACCCGCGCCGCCTGCTTGAGGCCACGCGGCGTCAGGGCGCGTTCCAGATCGTCGCAGCCTTCCACCCAGTCCTCGGCATCGGCGTGCCGCCAGAGAATCAGATCCATCGTGTCATTCCAGTCAGTCACCCGCGAGGCGGTGTCGATGCCGGCAGCGAGTATCTACCGCGCGCGTGACACTTGCGTGACAAGGTCATTTCCTCCGGGCGCCGCCCGGACGGGCACCAGGTGGCTGGCGAATTGCCGCGCTGCCTGCTCCCAGCTGAACTCCAGCGCCCGGCCACGCGCCGTGTCCCGGGGTGTTGCGAGGGCGCCGAAAAATGCCCGGCGCAGGTCATCGTGCAGGAAACCCCCCTGGTTGTCGCCAACCACGGCGGTGGGTCCCTCAGCCCGGTAGGCCGCCACCGGTGTTCCGCAGGACATGGCTTCGAGCATCACCAGGCCGAAAGTGTCCGACTTGCTGGGAAAAACAAACACGTCGGCGGCCGCATACAGCTGCGCCAGTTCATGGCGCGGCAGCACACCCATCCAGCGCACCTCAGGAAAACGCTGCTGCAACACCTGCTCCAGCGGGCCGACGCCACACACGATCTTCGTTCCGGGCACGTCGAGTTCCAGAAACGCGGCGATGTTCTTTTCGTACGAGACCCGGCCCACGAACAGCGACACGGGCCGCATCAGTCCGCCGACTGCCGGGTGCTGTCCGGCCTGGGCGCGAAACCTGAATAGCGCGGTGTCGACACCGTGTGTCCAGGCGCGCAGATTGCGAAATCTCCGGGCCGACAACATCTCCTGCACCCCGCGGGTGGGCACCATCACACCGGCCGACGGACGGTGAAAGTGGCGGAACAAGGCGTAGCCCCAGGGCAGAGGCACGCGCAGCGCCGCCCGCAGGATTTCTGGAAACCGGGTGTGAAACGCGGTCGTGAACGCCAGGCCCTCGCGCAGGCAATGGCGGCGTGCCGCCCAGCCCAGCGGCCCTTCGGTGGCGATGTGTACCGCGTCGGGTGCGATGGCCTGCAGCTGTTCGCGCAGCCGTCGTCCGGGCCGCACCGCAATATCGATGCCGGGGTAGCCCGGGCAGGGGCGCGTGCTGAACTGGCCGGGCTGCACCACGGCAACCACGTGGCCGAGTCGTTCGAGCTCGCGCACCAGTTCCAGCAGGGTGATGACGACCCCGTTGACCTGGGGCTCCCACGCGTCGGTGACAAGTGCGATTTTCATGGTGTGACCGGTTGTTGTGTAGGGGCCGCCCTGGTCACAGGCGGTTCCAGGTTCCAGTGCAGCAATTCCAGCCGGCCATCGGGATGTTCGACCAGTGCGGTTCGGCTCTCCACCCAGTCGCCGTCATTGCAGTACAGCGTCCCGTCGATGGTGCGCATCTCGGCCCGGTGGATATGCCCGCACACCACGCCCTAATGGCCGCGTTGGCGTGCCTCGCGCGCTACTGCGGTCTCGAATTCCGTGACGTAGTTCAGCGCCGTCTTGACCTTGTGCTTGAGGTAGGCCGACAGCGACCAGTAGGGCAGGCCCAGATGGCCACGCAGGTGGTTCAGATAGCGGTTGAGCTTGAGCGTGAACTCGTACAGGTTGTCGCCCAAGTAGGCGAGCCATTTCGCGCTTTGGACCACGGCATCGAAATAGTCGCCGTGGATGACCCACAGCCGCTGACCGGTCGCCGTGACGTGGACCGCCTCGGTGACCACCTCGATGCCGCCGAAATGCAGGCCGACAAACTGGCGTGCGAATTCGTCGTGGTTGCCGGGCACAAAGATGATCCGGCAGCCTTTGCGCGCCCGTTTGAGCAACTTCTGCACCACATCGTTGTGCGACCGGGGCCAATACCATTTGCGGCGCAGTTGCCAGCCGTCGACGATGTCGCCCACCAGGTACAGATAGTCGCTGGGGTGTGCCTTCAGGAATTCGAGCAGCGCGCCGGCCTGGCAGCCCGGTGTGCCCAGGTGCAGGTCGGAGATGAACACGGCGCGAAAGTGGCGCTGGCTGCCGGTGAGCGGGGGCGCCTCGTCGTCTGCCGTTCCCACGAACTGGGCCATCCACGGGTCGGCGGTGTCCAGGGCCGTGCGCATCAGGTGGCCCGGAAATGCCTGCGATAGCGCTCCGGCAGGTTGGCGATGCGCAACAGCATCGGCAGGTCGGCAGAGTTGAAATCCGGGTCCCACGCCGGCGGACCGAGCACCTCGGCGCCCAGGCGCAGGTAACCCTTGATCAGTGCCGGTGGCTCGATCTGCAAGTTGCCGGCAAACTCGCCCAGTGGCAGCGGCAGGCGTGGCCGCACGTGGTATTCGATCGGCGCCAGGTGGGTGCGCCGCAACTGGTTCCAGATACTGGCGGCGGCATCACCACCGCCTTCGATGCCGCTGGCACCATGGTGGCACAGCGGTATGCTGGCGCAGCCGACCATGGTGTCGAGGGAATTGCGTTCCATGAAACCCGCCAGTGCACCCCACAGCGCCAGGATCACGCCGCCATGGCGATGCGCCGGATGCACGCAGGCGCGACCGGTCTCCACCATGCGTTCACGCAGGCCGCGCAGCCGGGTCAGATCGAACTCGGTGTCGCTGTAGGTGCTGCCGACGCGCCTGGCCTGGGCCGGGGTGAGCACGCGGTAGGTGCCCACCACCTCCTGGTTGGCGGTGCTTCGCACCAGCAGGTGCTCGCAGAAACTGTCGAACAGATCGACGTCGTGGCCGGCGAGCGGCGTCCGCAGGCGCGCCCCCATCTCATCGGAAAACACCCGGTATCTCAGCCGCTGCGCTTCGCGGACCTCGTCCTCATGGCGCGCCCAAGCCACCTCGAGACCGCCGATCGGGCGTGCTGCCAGCGCTCGCCGGTCAAGGCCCGGATGGCCCGGATGAAGCGACCCCCGGGGCAGGGTCACATGGCTCAGCGGCAGCGTGGGGGTGGGCAGTTCTTTCATCGGTGTTTGCTCCTGATCGTCTGCCCGCAGTGTTGCGCGCCGGCGTGACGGTGCCATGGCAGGTCGGGGGCAGTCGTGTGACATCCACCGCGTCCGGAGCGGCCATTGCCAGCGTGTAAACTGATTCGGCGCGGCCAGCCGTCCAGCGCTTTCTCCCCCCAGCCTGTCAGGAGTACCTGTGTTCCAAAAAGTCGTTCCCGTCAACAAGGATGTCCACGCCCGCACCCGGATCAAGGAGATCTCGTCCTTCGAGTTCGCGTCGAAATTCCATGTCGCCTACCTGACGATGCACGAGTTCACCCGTGCCGCGGCCATCTTCCCGATCGTGTTCCTGGAGGACAAGGAAAAGGACGAGTTCCGGCCGGTCGCGCTGCTGGGTCTCAATGCCGGCCAGAACTTGTTCGTGGACGCGGCCGGCAAGTGGCAGGCCTCGTATGTGCCGGCGATCATCCGGCGTTACCCGTTTGCCCTGACCCCGCGCGGCACCGACGGCCAGTACATCGTGTGTATCGACGAGGGCAGCAACCTGGTCAGCGAAACCGAGGGCGC
>JANOUM010000835.1:0-1721 GCA_031416855.1 Rhodoferax sp.
GCCCGCAGGGGCGCTCCCATGTCCACGCTCAGCACCCTGCACCGTCAGCACCTTCTGGCCAGCACGCGGACCGAAGGCGATGCGGTAAGCCGAGCCCGGACACAAACAGTCCAGTGGACTGTTTGTGCCTGGCGAGGGGCCTGGCCACTGGCCAGGCGCGGCCTGCAAGGCCAGGCCGCAGCGTGCAGTGGCCTGAGCGTGCGCGCTTCGTCCGAATCGTCGTCGTCAGCCATGGTCGCTTGGCCCTGCTCTTCAACCAGCACCCCCCGACGGGTCAGCAGCTTGCATCATCCGGGTGATGATCTTGTGCAACGCCGCCTGCAGCGCTTCATCGGTTGGCGCAGGACCCTCGACGAATTCCGGCGCCCCGTTGGTGCCGCGCCGGTACACGCCGTCCAGCACCAGGCAATGCAGGTGAATGTTGAGGTTGGCGGCAGAGCCAAAGCGTTGAATCAGCGTCACGGCGCCGCTGCCGGCCTCGTCGGCCTTGAAACCGGCCTGCCCGAGCAGGTGGCGCGTGATCACGCGGTGCGCCACCTGCAGCACCGGCGTCACCAGCTTGGGCTGTGCGGCCAGCAGCAGGCGCAGCGGGATCGGCAACGCCAGCACCCACTGGCGCACCGGCACTCGCGCCGATGACGTGGTCCACCAGATGCGCCGCCGTCTGCGCCATGCGCCGGGCCCCGCACGAGGGGCAAAAGCCCCGGCACTTGCAACTGAAGGCCAGCAGCTTGTCGTGGCCGCAGTCGCCGCAGCGCAGGCGCAGGAACCCGTGGGCCAGGATGCCGCATTCGAGGAAGGCGTCGAACTCGTCTTTGACGAATTGCGGCAGCCCGGCACCGGTGGTCTCTTCGGCCTGGGCGAAGAACGTCGCGGCATGCTGCTGCACCAGGCGGTACAGCGTGGTCTGCTCCGGGCGGTGGCGCGCGTAGTGGACCGGGGCGCCATCGCAATGCGCCCTCCCGGTCTGGTGAGCGTTGGTTTGCACGCGCTGGGCATGGAGAATCTGGGGTAGTGCAGCTTCTCAGGGCGCGCGGGCCTACGCATCCGCCTTTGGCGGGGATCAGCTACTCCCGGCGCCACGGCGACGGGCCTACAGCGACGCAGTACCTTGCCCGGGAGCGCCGCCGGTTTGCCCGATTACCGAATGGCGCCCAGGAAGGCGTTGATCGCCGCCGCCAGATCACGCTCACGGCCGGTGTAGTTCTGGTGGGCTGCAGCGATCATCACCTGGCGCGACCCGTTGGACTGCTTGAGGGCAAACCGGCGTCGAGCCGCGGAGCCGAGCGTGGGGCCGTAGTCCTGCTCGCCGTAGACGTCGAGAATCGGCATCGCGTAGCCGGCCGTGGCCTCGCGGCCCTGCACCGGGAGCTGGATCGAAAGGGTCGTGTAACCCATATCGGCCAGGCTCGCACGCAGGATGCCGACGACCCCGAAATCAGGGTGTACCCCCACGCTGTGCACCAGCACGATGGCTTGCTTGCCCGCCTGAGGGCCCCACCGCCAGCCCGACTTTCGTGAACTAGTGCGCAATCGCACATCTGAATGCCAATTGGTTTACCTGGCGTTACAAATGGGAGCACTGTTCACAGCATCGATTGTTTACCTTTGGACTTGCCGTCCGTTGCATGTCTACGGCTGATCGAACTCAAAGGAAACACCATGGACACCAATGTCAATACCCTGCCGGCATCCGGCGCCAATACCAAGCCCCTGTGGGC
>JANOUM010000836.1:0-7053 GCA_031416855.1 Rhodoferax sp.
ATCGAGTGCGGCGGGATGCGCAGTTGCGCCACCTGGCGGTCCTGCCCATAGTCATCAACGGCGGAAAGTACAGCGGACATCGGGGGTTCCTTGGATCATCCTAGAAGCGGCAGTTGGACGAGCCCGAGTGGGCCGTCATGAGATGGGCGGGCAAGGCTGAACGCCGCGACTCCAAATCCGCCAATGCGGGTAGTGTCGTCGTGGTCAAAATTGTTGGTGTTCACCGGCATTTCCGGCGGCAGACAGGCGGTCCACTGCCGTTTCTAGCATCATTGGATGCTACGCCCAGGTGCGCCCGGCGTCGAGTGAAAAGCTGTGTGTAAACGGCGCACCGCCTGTGCGCAAGGTGTGCACAAGGCGTTGTTATCGAGCCGCAAAGAACAAGAGCCACCCCTGCCTCGGCCGGGATGGCTCCTACACGGCAGGCAGCCGGTCAGCGGCGGGTGGCTAGCACCGCCCACCATGCAGGTATTGGATCAAGTCGACTCGCCGTAGACTGAAACGGTGATATCCACCACCACGTCAGTATGCAGCGCAACGCTGACCGTGCTATCACCCACCAGCTTGATGGGGCCGTTGGGCATGCGCACCTGAGCCTTGACGACCTGGTAGCCTTGCTTGGTAAGTTCCTCGGCAATATCGGAATTGGTGACCGAACCAAACAGTCGGCCGTCGACACCGGCCTTCTGAGTCAGCTTGCAGACCGATCCGGCCAGCTTTTCACCCAGTGCCTGGCACTTGGCCAGTTTGGCAGTGGCCGCCTTTTCGAGCTCGACGCGCTTGGCTTCGAACTCCTGCTTGGCGGAAGCGGTCGCACGGCGGGCACGGCCCGAGGGGATCAGGAAATTGCGGGCGTAACCGTCCTTGACCTTGACGATTTCACCGAGGTTGCCAAGGTTCACCACCTTGTCGAGCAGAATGATTTGCATGTTGTGAACTCCCTCAGATGCGATGTTGATCGCTGTACGGCAACATGGCCAGGAAACGCGCGCGTTTGATCGCCGTATTGAGCTGACGCTGGAAAATTGCTCGCGTTCCGGTCAGGCGGGCCGGGATAATCTTGCCGTTCTCTGCGATGAAGTCGCGCAGGGTGTCAATGTCCTTGTAGTCAATTTCCACGACGCCGGTTACCGTGAAACGGCAAAAGCGCTTGCGCTTGAAAAGAAGGTTCTGTGCGGGGCGCTTGGGGCGCTTGTCTTTGTTGAAACGTTTGGGTGCTGGCATGTCAATGTCCTCTTGTTAGGTGAAACCGATGCGCCCTCTGGGGCACGGCTCCGAAC
Source organism: Rhodoferax sp. (assembly GCA_031416855.1). GTDB lineage: Bacteria > Pseudomonadota > Gammaproteobacteria > Burkholderiales > Burkholderiaceae_C > CAISIP01. The sequence continues at coordinate 1,281 of JANOUM010000836.1, forward strand.
TGCGATAGCTGCGTCAATGGTCGGCCGATATGTCCTGGATGTGCAGATAGACCTGCTTGCCATTACGCGGAGATGCGAGGTGACCGGTGAACTTCCAGACACTGCCTATCGCCTGCACCGCAAGCCGTTCTGCCAGTGTCCCGAAAGCCTTGGCTTTCATCGCCGCCTTCACCTGTTGCTCCTGCCCGGACACCTGGATGCTCGACGCATGCTCGAGCTTCAGGTTCAGCGCCGGGATTCCCGCCGGGGTGTAACGCAGGCCTTCCAGCTCGGCGATACAGGCGGTCAGAACACAACAGTTGGTGGCCTCGATCACTCCCGCGCAATGGTTTATCGGTCGTTGTTGTTGCCGTGAAATTCGGCCTGTTGCGCCTTGCGGGCGTCTTCACGTTCCACGGTGCGCATCATCGAAGAGGGGCCGGTATCGGCCTTCTTGCGGGAGACTGTCAGATGGCGCAGCACGGCGTCATTGAACTTGAAGGCATGTTCAAGCTCGACCATCACGACCTGGTCGGCTTCGATGTTGATGCACAGGTAATGGGCCTTGGCCAGCTTGTTGATCATGTAGATCAACTGGCGGCGACCCCAGTCCTCGACCCGGTGGATCTTGCCGCCGCCTGCAGTGATCATGCCCTTGTAACGTTCCAGCATGGCTGGAACCTGCTCACTCTGATCCGGATGGATCATGAGAATGATTTCGTAATGACGCATGCATACTCCTTGTGGATGACCCGTTGCCGGGTCGATTAAGCCACCCTCAGCGTCTACATGAGGTGTGGCAAGGCGAAGCCCGCGATTATATGCCAGGCCAATTTGCAATCAACGCGCGTTCAAATTCGGATACCGGACGAACTCCACCAATTGCTGGAGCTTTGGGTTCGGGACAGGGGTTACCAGACTCACCAGGAAGATGACAATAAACCCCACCAACACGCCAAACAGCCCCGCAGATATGGGCTGAATTTCCCACCAAAGCTGAATCGGCGAAGTGATCCCGAAAACGGCGCGCAACCAGGGCTGCGTTGTCGCCATGTAGTAGGCCGTTGTGCAAAACCCGGAAGTCATTCCCAGGCAGGCTGCGGGCCCGGTGGCGCGCTTCCAATAAATGCCCAGAACAAGGGCTGGGAAAAGTGCCGCCGCAGCGAAGGAAAACGCAGCAGACACCAAGAACACGATATCGGCAGGCTTCTGTGACGCAACATAGGCAGCGGTCAATGCCACAACCAACAGCAGCATTTTCGACAAAGCCACCCGACGTGCAGTTGACGCATTGGGGTCGATCATCTTGTAATACATGTCGTGGCTCAGCGCATTGGCGATAACCAACAATAGACCGTCCGCCGTCGACAAAGCGGCAGCCAGACCACCCGCCGCCACAAGCCCGGAAATAACATACGGCAGGCCTGCTATTTCTGGCGTCGCGAGCACCACGATATCGCCACCAATCGACAACTCGTTGAGTTGTAGCACCCCATCCTTGTTGACATCGGTGACCGACAGCAGTGTGGGATCGACTTTCGCCCACGACGCAACCCAAGCCGGCAACTGGTCGATCGGCGTGCCAACGACCGCGGTGAATACCTCGTACTTGACCAAGACGGCGAGTGCAGGCGCCGTCACATAAAGAAGTAGGATGAACAGCAGAGACCAGGCAACCGATTCCCTGGCCTGCCTCACACTGGGCACCGTGTAATAACGCATCAGGATATGGGGCAAGGCGGCCGTGCCTACCATCAGACAGAAGACCAAAGCCAGAAAATTCCGACGCGACACATCGTAGGCCTGCTGAGCCTCGGCATCCCCATTGGGGTCACCGGCATGCTGCGCGGCATGTGCCGGCATTCCGTTCAGCGGCTTTGCCTTGGTGTCCGCTGCCGCCTTCGCACTTGTCCATACAGACTTGGCAGTCTCGAGGTTCTTCGGCACTCCCAACAACGCGCGTTCCGCCGCTGAGATCTCGGCGGTGGCACCATTGGCGGCTTTCAAGTCGGCTACCCGGCGCTGCGCCGCAGCCTTGTCTAGTCCGAGCGCCGCTTCAGGGTTCGAGAGTTTCGCCGCCAACGCAGCCGAGCGCTGCCGGAAAACCTCCCGAACCTCCAATTCCAGCGGGTCCACTGCCAGCTTGCTTTCCAGGCTTGTCACTTTCTCTAATTGCACGCCATAAATGGCCTGAGGCACAGGTACTCCGGTCTGTTTGACGGACAGCCACACCACCGGGATCATGTATGCAACGATCAAGATGCCGTACTGTGCAACTTGCGTCCAGGTCACGGCACGCATCCCTCCCAGAAAGGAACACACCAGAAGCCCACCGAGCCCAAGAAAAATCCCGAGTTCAAATGGGACTCCCGTCAAACGGGCAATAATCAGGCCGACACCGTACACCTGTGGCACTACATAGGTGAAGGAGCACAAGATCGCCGCAACGATCCCGATCAAGCGCGGCAAATGCCCCCCATATCGGTCCCCAAGAAAATCCGGCACCGTAAATTGACCGAACTTGCGCAGGTAGGGTGCGAGGAACAGCGCAACCAGACAAAAACCCCCAGTCCACCCCATGACAAACGCCAGCCCGGAATAACCAGTGAGAAACAGGGTCCCCGCGAGGCCGATGAACGAGGCTGCAGACATCCAATCCGCCCCGGTCGCCATACCGTTGTACAGCGCCGGAATCCTCCGTCCGGCTACGTAATACTCGACTGGGTCATTGGTGCGACTCCAAATACCAATCACAGCGTAAAGACCGGTTGTCGCAACCAGAAAAACAATGCCGATCCACTGGCGCGACAAGCCCATCAGCTCAAATATTCCGACGGCCAGAATGAACAAGGTCAGCCCGCCGGCATACCACGCACAGACCTTCCTCGCGCCGAGCTGGAAGGGCTTCTGCGAAACCACACTACCCCCGTCCGAGTCAACCACACGAGAGATGTCCGTCAAGCCCGCTCCTCCCGTTGTAGAAGGCAAGCACTCGGCGCCCCGCCACGCACACCTCGGCGGCGGCGGTAGTTCGGCTCATGACACCGATACCCGCATACAAACCAACCGTTGCAGGCAGGAAACTCATGCCAACCATTGGCGCGACATCCCCAGCGGCTCGAAGATCGCAGGATCGCAAGGAAAAGCAAAAAGCCGCCCGTGTACCACGTGTCCACTTTGTTCAGACTATGCTCGAAGGCCGCCTTGGATGCCCAGCCACGCTTAGGGAGACGGAAATTGCAGACGTACCACTTTTCTCCGCCTGTCATTGCGGACTCGATCCGCAATCCATGGCTCCAACTGCTGGATGCCCCCGGATCGAAGTCCGGGGCAGGCTCATCAAGCCCGGCATGACAGTGGGATATTGGCAATTTCCGTCTCCCTTAGTCTTCGCTTTCTTGCACACCGTGCTCAATATCCAGCTTGCCCATGTAACGGGCATAGAACCAGATGATCACGCAATAGATCACCAAGGATCCTTGCGCCCCCATCCAGAAACTGAACGGCCAGCCGAAAAAATTGAAACTTAATTCGCGCGCGTAATAGCTCACCACGAACGTTACGATGAACCAGATCACAAGAAGGATTCCCGTGATGTTGAGGTTCTTGCGCCAATAACGGCGGTGGGTCTCTGTCAACTCCATGTCACCTGCCTTCAACTAATGCGCCCTTGCGGGCATATCACGATCACCATTTGCCTTGCCAAGCGTGGGTTGCAAGCCGGATCGTGTCTCGCCTGGGAGTGCTTCGTGGATCACGCGCTCTGCGCCGCGTGCAGACCGGTTTCTCGTTCCAGCTGGGCAGCCACCTTGGGCTCGAACCCCATGAGATGGCGGATGATCTTCACCGCCTCGTCGGGTTGTTGCCGGTCTACATGAACCCGAGCCAGCTGGTACCAGCCGAACGGGCTCATGGGTTGCAGTTCCGTGTTCCGCTTCAGGGCGTCCACTGCTTCGTCGAAGCGGCGTTGGCGGATCAGGACCAGGGCCAGCCCGTACCAGGCCCGGTCCATCTTGGGTTCGGCGTCCAGGGCCCGACGAAATGCGGGCTCTGCTTCCTCGTGCCGGCCAATATCGTCCAGCAGATAACCCAGGTTGAACCAGCCTGCGGACTGGTCAGGAAACAGGCGCGTGATCTCGCCCAAGGACTCGATGGCTCCGCGCTTGTCCCCGAGCTCTCCCAGCAAGTGCGCCCGACTAGCCATCACGTAACGGTTGGACGGTGCCATCCGGCGCATCGCATCAAAGCGTACCAGCGCGGCGCGCTTCTGGCCAAACACCAGCAGGGTGATCGCCTGCAACTTGAGAAGGAAGTACTTGAGTGGCTGTTTCATTTGCACAAGGCCACGCCAATTTGCAGACAAGTCTGGATCTTCAGAATCGTGAAAGTCAGCCACACAAACGACAACATCAGAAACGCCACCAGCGGCAGATGTCGCTCCAGCACGAACTTGGGGGACACAATGCGCGCCATTGTTACGAAGGGGCGGCCCAGGATCTGGAGGATCTGGTAGACGACATTCTTGTCGCGTTTCGCACCCGACAGAAGGCCCAGAAGCCCCTGGCCCAGCAAGGCCAGCAGGGCGATCTCGGCGATCAATTTGACGGTGGTGACTAAAAGCAGCATGGGGCATCAAACTTGTATTGCCCCATTGTGTTTTCCAGCCTTACTCGCTTCTTACAGAACTGTCGGCCCCGGCCAACATAGGGAAGACCCATATAAGTTTTTCCCTTGATGCAAGCCAATTTACCTCGCAAGCCTGCGCCACGTATCGATCACGGAATCAGGATTCAGGGAAATGGAACTGATACCCTGCGCCACCAGCCACTCGGCAAAATCCGGATGGTCGCTGGGCCCCTGGCCGCATATCCCGATGTACTTGCCCTGCGCCTTGCACGCCGAGATCGCCTGACTGATCAGTGCCTTCACCGCCGGATCCCGCTCGTCGAAATCTGCCGCCAGCAATTCCAGCCCAGAGTCGCGGTCCAGTCCCAGCGTGAGCTGCGTCAGATCGTTGGATCCGATGGAGAATCCATCGAAGTACTGCAAGAACTCGTTCGCCAGGATGGCGTTGCTGGGGATCTCGCACATCATGACGAGCTGGAGGCCGTCGTCGGCGCCAGGTGTAGCGCCTTCACCACGCCGCAAGCCGTGTGCCGCCAGCAGCTCGGTGACTTTGCGCGCCTGCTCCAGGGTGCGGACAAACGGCACCATGACCTGCACATTGGTCAGCCCCATGTCCCGGCGCACGCGCAAAAGCGCCTCACACTCCATGGCAAACGACTCGCCAAACTCGACGCTGATGTAGCGCGCGGCACCGCGAAAACCCAGCATCGGGTTTTCTTCCTCCGGCTCGTAGCGGCTGCCGCCAATCAGCTTGCGGTACTCGTTGCTCTTGAAATCCGACAACCGCACGATCACCGGCTTGGGCCAGAAGGCGGCGGCGATGGTCGCCACGCCCTCCGCCACTCTGTCCACATAAAACCCGCGCGGCGATGCATGCCCACGCGCCACCGACTCGACCGCCTTTTTCAGGTCGGCGTCCACGTTAGGGTAATCGAGGATGGCCTTGGGATGCACGCCGATGTTGTTGTTGATGATGAACTCCAGCCGCGCCAGGCCGACCCCGGAATTCGGCAATTGGCAAAAATCGAAGGCCAGCTGCGGGTTGCCGACGTTCATCATGATCTTCACCGGCACCTCGGGCATCGCGCCGCGCTCGACCTCCTGCACTTCGGTCTCCAGCAGCCCGTCGTACACGAAACCGGTGTCGCCTTCGGCACAACTGACCGTC
>JANOUM010000837.1:0-6873 GCA_031416855.1 Rhodoferax sp.
TACATTGCCCGTCAGGCAAAACCGAATAGAATTCGCGGCCCCGCCGACGTATTGCGACCCTCGTTGTTGACATGGCAGTGCGCCATGGCTCTAATCGGTCGCAGTCGTTGGCGACTATTTTTTCCGCTTCAGACACGATTCGACATCGGGCTCAGGGCGTTCTTTCATCGCCACTTTCCTGTGCCCGTGTAAACCATTGCGAGTCGACTTTTTTTGATAGGCGTCGCTTCCATACGAGAGGTCCTTTGTGAACAAAACCGAATTGATCGAACATATTGCGAAACATGCTGACATTTCCAAGGCGGCCGCCACCCGTGCGCTGGACGCGACCATGGGAGCCGTCAAGACCACCTTGAAGAAGGGCGGCTCCGTGTCGCTGGTCGGTTTCGGAACCTTTGCGGTTGGCAAACGGGCCGCCCGGGTCGGCCGAAATCCTCGAACCGGTGTAGCGATTAAAATAAAGTCAGCCAAGGTTCCAAAGTTTCGTCCAGGCAAGGCGTTGAAAGACGCCTTGAACTGATACAGCCGGTTTCGGTGGGGTGCTTAGCTCAGTTGGTAGAGCGGCGCCCTTACAAGGCGTAGGTCGGCGGTTCGAGCCCGTCAGCACCCACCACCACCACCCAGACAAAGGCGAACACGCGTGTTCGCCTTTTTGTTTTGTGCACCCAGCATGGGCGCACTCCTGCGGGTGCAAGTCCCGTCGTAAGCTGATCACAGCGAACGAAGTGAAGCGCAACTGCATGAGGGCGACCGAGTGTGGGAAGGAAGCGTGGAGCGTAAATCATGAGCCGATGATCAAGAATAGGATAGAAGGCGGTGCCGACGAAGGCCAGCCGGACGAAGCCTGTACGAGGTGGTGCAGCGTCTGTAGTCTGCGACCGTACCTGATGGGTTGGAGGGCCTACTTTGGGCTCGCGCAAACACCAATAGTCTGGCGTACGCTGGCTGAATGGCTGCGCCACCGACTACGGGCCATACAGCTCAAGCAATGGAAGCCGGGGTACGACCATGTACTGCGAACCGCGAGCGCTGGGGCCGCCGCACGACGTGGCACGGCGCGTGGCGGTCAACTCCCGAAGTTGGTGGTGCAATAGCGCCATGCTGCTTGACACGGTCCTGAAAATCGACCACTTTGATCGATTGGGTTTACCCCGGCTGTCATGACCTCAACTCCTCGAACCGCCCGGTGCGGACCCGCATGCCGGGTGGAGTGGGAGGGGATTGCGTCACAATGACGCAACCGTTATTCCGATTTTCATGGAGAGCCCCCGCATGTTCGACCTAGTTCGCAAGCACACCAAGATTTTGATGTTCATGATGTTCTTGCTGATCATCCCGGCATTTGTGCTGGTGGGAGTCGATGGTTACCAGCGCTTCAATGAGGGCGGCGAGGCAGTCGCGCGGGTTGGCGGGCGCGACATCACCCGGGCAGAGTGGGATTCTGCCCACAAGTCGGAAGTCGATCGCATCCGCGCCAGTTCGCCGACTATCGATGTGAAACTGCTGGATTCCCCCCAATTGCGCTACGCGACGCTGGAGCGCCTGGTGCGTGAGCGAGTGCTGGCAGAAGCCTCCGACAGGTTGCGGCTTGCAACCAGCGACGCGCGACTAGCCCGTGAACTTCAACAGAACCCTGGAATTGCCGCGTTGCGACGCCCTGATGGTTCACTCGACGTGGAGCGTTACCGCCAGCTGGTCGCCGGCCAGGGTCTGACGCCCGAGGGATTCGAGGCCCGTGTTCGGCGCGATTTGTCGTTGCGCCAAGTCGAAGCCGGTGTGTTGGGCACGGTCGTGGCTGCGCCTGCGGTGGCAGATGTGGCGCTGGGAGCGTTTTTCGAGAAACGCGAGGTGCAGTTGGTAACTTTGCTGGCGACTGATTTCGCCGCCAAGATCGAACCGACCGATAGCGAACTTGAGACCTATTACAAGAGCCATTCGAAGGAATTCCAGACTCCCGAGTCGGTTGACATCGACTATGTCGTGCTGGACCTGGAGGCGATCAAGAGGTCGATTTCTCTCAACGAGGCGGACCTAAAAAGCTACTACGAGCAGAACTCCGCTCGCTTGAGCGGCAATGAGGAGCGGCGTGCCAGCCACATCCTGATCAATGCCCCGAAAGATGCGCCAGCGGCAGAGCGCGACAAGGCCAAGGCCAGGGCGCAGGAACTTCTGGGGCAGGTGCGCAAGGCACCGGCCGAGTTTGCCGCTCTGGCGCGCCAGAATTCACAGGACAAGGGCTCCGCCGCGGCCGGTGGCGATCTGGACTTCTTCGGCCGTGGCGCCATGGTGAAACCGTTCGAGGAGGCCGCGTTCCGCATGAAGAAAGGCGACATCAGCGACGTGGTGGAGTCGGACTTTGGTTACCACATCATCCAACTGACGGACGTCAAAACGCCAACCCAACGCAGCTTCGAAGAACTGCGCCCGACGCTGGAAGCAGACCTCAAAACCCAGCAGGCGCAGCGCAAGTTTGCCGAGTCGGCCGAGGCGTTTACCAACGGTGTGTATGAGCAGGCGGATAGCCTGAAGCCGGTCGCGGACCGGCTGAAACTGGAGATCAAGTCCGCGAAGGGTGTGCTACGCAAGGCGTCGGACCGCAGCGCAGGTGCGCTCGCCAATGGCAAGTTCCTGAGCGCATTGTTCGGCGATGACGCGATCCAGAAACAGCGCAATACCGAGGCAGTGGAAATTGGACCAAACCAACTGGTATCGGGCCGGGTTGCTCGGTACGCGCCGGCGCGCACGTTGCCGCTGGCGGAAGTGCAGGCATTGGTCCGGCAAAAGCTGGTCGCGGCCCGCTCTGCGGAACTGGCACGCAAGGAAGGAATGGCCCGGCTCTCAGCCTGGAAGGCCAAACCCGCCGAGGTGGCAGGCCCGGTGTCGGTTGTCTCGCGCGAGCAGGTGCAATCGGTGCCGCCGGCCGTACTCAACGCCACCTTGCAGGCAGACCCGGCTGCGCTTCCTGTGGTGCTCGGGGTGGATCTGGGGGCACAGGGTTATGCCGTAGTCAAGATCAACCGGATCCTGAGCCGAGCCGCTCCGGATGATGCTGCGGCCAACCAGGCCAGGGCGCAGTACGCGCAACTGTGGGCCTCAGCGGAGAACCAGGCGTACTACGCGATGCTCAAGGAACGCTACAAGGCGAAAATCAGTGTGGCACAAGTGCCCGTTTCACTTCCAGGTACAGGCGGGAGCGGCAATTGACGCATAGGCAGCGATATAATTCGGGCCTTACGGTGGCTGTAGCTCAGTTGGTAGAGTCCAGGATTGTGATTCCTGTTGTCGTGGGTTCGAGCCCCATCAGCCACCCCATCAAACACCGCGCCCCGCTTAGTCGTGGCGCTCTCTTTTCAGTAGCGCACTGTGGTTTTATATAGCCCAAATTTCCAGTTTCTGGAAATGGGGCTCACAGACTTACCCGCTTGACCTCCACCGAGGCATCGTAAATCCGGGCTGTTGTGGCCGGATCGGCATGCAGTTGCGGCAGGCTGTTGTGCTTGGCTTTGAACGCCGTGACAAAGTACGAGCGCAGATCGTGGAAGGTGAACTCCAGATCGATATTGGCCTTGGCCTTGGCCATCTTTTTCAGCCGGTTGAACGCCAGCTTGAAGGACTGTGCCGTGTAGGCGTTGCCCTGACTGTTGGGAAAAACCAACCCATGCCTGTCGTCTTTTGCCAACAGTCGGAGCCGGGCGATCAGGTCGGCAAGCATGGGGTCGATGGTGATGACTGATTTGGACTGTTCCGCTTTGCCTCGTCCCCATGCACGCTGCAATCCCAGCCCACATGAAACAATCAGGCATGCCCCAGCCAACCGAAGACCTACAGCGCATTACTGCACGGACGCTGGCGCACTACAACCGGAATGCGCGGAGCTTCTGGGAGGGCACGCGAGATCACGACGTGCGCCAGAACATTGACGCGCTGCTGCAGCATATCGAAGTCAAGCCGCCGTTTGAAATTCTTGATCTCGGTTGCGGGCCTGGGCGAGACCTCATCACATTCACGGCGCTCGGCCACCATGTCAGTGGATTGGATGGGTCGAGGGAGCTGGCCGCGCTGGCGCGTGCGAATAGCGGTTGTGACGTGTTCGAACAGAACTTCATTGCGCTGGACCTGCCGAGCGAGCGCTTCGACGGCGTGTTCGCCAACGCAGTGCTATTCCATATCCCGAGCCTGGAACTACCCCGCGTGCTTAGAGAATTGCACGCGACGCTGAAGCCAGGCGGCGTACTGTTCAGTTCGAATCCGCGTGGCGACGGTCAGGAGGGTTGGAACGATGATCGGTACGGTGCCTTCCACAACTGGGACACCTGGCGGGACTATGTCACCGCCGCCGGTTTCGTCGAACTGACGCACTACTACCGGCCAGCGGGATTACCGCGCGATCAGCAGCCGTGGCTGGCGAGTGTGTGGAGGAAGTTTGTGCGCTGAAGGCAGTTGCTATGTCAGGTAAGTTGCAGTAGCGCGGTGCGGCGTTCCGGCATGAGCACGGTACAGGCAAACTCCGAACGCCGTCCCACAAATGCGGTCAGGCGCTTGTCGGCCGATGCGTCGGATCCCAGGACCGTGCGAGCTGCTTGTCGATGGCGGCCACCACGCAGTTGCCATCGGGAAAGTCGCGGGCTGCCGCGTAGCTGCAGGTGCCCTTGGGAAAGTTGATGTAGTGCCAAGCGGCGGTGGCAGGGTTCCGGTGCTCATCGGCCCAGGTCGAGATTGACTCAAGCGTCGCGCCGGGCTCCAGAGCCAGGAGCTTGTCGATCTCACCCGCATGCCCAACCTTACCTGCGACGGAGTTGCTCCATGCAGTTGTTCCATGCGCCATCGACCTGACGCCGTCGCAGACTTGCTCCTGATGTATAAACGGGCCGCCACCGAGTTCTCCCTCAGTTTTCGGTCTTCATTACTTGGGGTGATTTATGTCTACCACCGAGCCACCTGGTTACGTAGGCCAATTGCTACCGAATTCCGTTGTCAGCCTGCTTGCGCTCCTTGAGCGCCATGGCATTGTTGCGGAGGCGTCTACACGTTTTTCCGGCAAGACAATAAATCTTGTCCAAGACGGACACCGCTGCGGCTACATCAACGGTAGCGTTCTTGCACGAGGGGGCGTGCTTGGATATCGTTTTTCCTGGTCGGGTCAAGGGAATAATGCCTGCCCGCCAGAGTTAGCCGACACGCTCGTAAGCGAGTTCTGCAATCGATACAAGTGCGAATCTGCGGACTTTGTAGTCCAGCATGGCGCTGGTGGGAATGCGGGAAGGACATTCCTCGTCATCAAGAACCCGACAGTCGGTCTCCGTGTGCTGCTTCAGGACGCTGGGCGCATCCTGGACGAGACAATCGAAATCACCAAGATCAATGACCACTATGTTGAAGGTGCGTTGCGGGACGTCCAAATGCAACGCCATGAACGTTCCCATGCCGCGCGGCAAGCCTGCCTCGCGCACTACGGCTACGATTGTTTCGCTTGCGGAGCAAACCTGCAGCTCCGCTATCGCGGGTTGCAATTTGAACTGATCCATGTTCACCACGAGGAGCCACTCTCGGCGAATTTTGGCCCGCGCGAAGTTGATCCTGTTGAGGAAATGAAACCGATCTGTCCAAACTGTCATGCTGTCATCCACTCGAAATCGCCGCCCTACTCAATCGACGAACTGAGGCAGATGCTTCATGAAGACGCCTCCGTGTAGCAGTCGGTCTTTCGTTGTCGTGCCGGAAGCCACGGCGGCCAGGTAGTCGTCGAGCATGGATGGGGTGATGGCGTTTGGGAGGCAGGCGTCGAGGTGGGCGAGTTCTGTGCGGGTGAGGGGTGTGTTCATGGCCGGGAGTGTGGCACTTGGGGGGCAGCGCGTGGATATGCCCGGCATCGTCAGGAAGCGGTACGCATGAGCTGGGGCGATGGGAACCCCATCAATCTCACCAGGCCGAGCGTACGATGCAGGAAACGACGACATACTACTGGCTGTCAAGACGCCGTGCCTGTCGATACTGATCTAGATCGCCAGGGAGGCCGACCACTGAGCGGTGCAATCCGGGTGACGGAAGAGACGCGAGCGAGCTAGAGTCAACAGTTGCGCCTTACTGACAACTCGCTCGCTGCCGAGACATGGAGCAGTTTTTCGGTCTGCATTGCTTTGGGCGTTTCGAGCCTCTAGCATAGAAGGCAAGTGAAAGATAACCGTTACGAGACTCTATGCAGCAAACCATCGTCAAGACCTACAAGGGGCGTCAGCAGGAAGCAACAAATGAATATCAAGCGGACGCCACGCTGAGGGTAAAGACGTTGGCGATCTGCTCCAAGTCACCTTCAAGGCGGCAATGCAGGCAATCGTAGCTGGAGCCACATTCTTTGAAGCGCTGTACGCCGCATCACGGGATTGCATGCCTCCAGTTCGAATGGCACCACGAGCATCCGGCAGTTCGGGGGCGAAGCGATCAGATCTTGTCACAGAGCAACTGAAGCGGTCCTTTGGGCTCAAGCCAAAGAAGACGGCGGATTTGGCAAGTGTATGGGGCAAGTCGCCACTTTTACATGCATTTAAAAAATCATTGGCTCTGGCCCTGGCCAGTCGGATTTTTGTGGTTTCGCCCTTGACATGCGGGTATTGCAGCGCGGCCAGTTGCCAATGCTTTAGCGTTTCAGGCCACCCGGCTGCGTGTTCTTCCTTGGTGAAGTTCTGCCCCATCGTGGCCATTGCCACACGCCACGCCGCGTTAATCTTTCCCACGATTTCCCGGCATTTGCTTTGGCTTGCTGGGGAATGGCAGAACATCGGCATGAACCATTTGCCCGACAGCCAAGTTGTCCAGTATTTTGGTGACGTGTGGATCATCAAACCGCCCACATTCATCCGCCAGAATGCCAACGAC
>JANOUM010000838.1:0-2780 GCA_031416855.1 Rhodoferax sp.
CCGCTGGCAGTTCTGGATCGACCGCGGCGGTACCTTTACCGACGTGGTCGGCAAGCGGCCGGACGGCACACTGGTAACGCACAAGCTGCTCAGCGACAACCCGGAGCAGTACCGCGATGCCGCGGTGGCGGGCATACGGCATCTGCTGGGCCTGTTGCCGAGCGAGCCGGTCACGCCCGCGCAAGTGGCGTGTGTGAAGATGGGCACCACGGTGGCCACCAACGCATTGCTGGAGCGCAAGGGGGAGCCCACGCTGCTGGTGACCACGCGTGGCTTTCGTGACGCGCTGCGGATCGCGTACCAGAACCGACCGCGGCTGTTCGACCGCCACATCGTGTTGCCCGAGTTGTTGTACAGCGCGGTGGTGGAAGCACACGAGCGGGTCGGTGCGCGTGGCGAGTTGCTGCAGCCGCTGGATGAGACATTGCTGCGGGAACAGATGTTGGCGCACTATGCCGGAGGTCTGCGCAGCGTCGCCATCGTTTTCATGCATGGTTACCGCTACACGGCGCACGAGCGCGCGGCCAAACGCATCGCGGCCGAGCTCGGATTCACGCAGATCAGCAGCTCGCATGAAACCAGCCCGATGATGAAGTTTGTCAGCCGCGGCGACACCACGGTGGTGGACGCCTACCTGTCGCCGATTCTGCGCCGCTACGTGGAACAGGTGGCGGCCGACATGCCGGGTGTACGGTTGTTTTTCATGCAGTCCTCGGGCGGGCTCACCGATGCTCACGCGTTCCAGGGCAAGGACGCGATTCTGAGCGGCCCGGCCGGCGGCATTGTGGGTATGGCGCGCACGGCTGCCCTCGCAGGCCACGACAAGGTGATCGGTTTCGACATGGGTGGAACGTCCACCGATGTGTCGCACTACGCGGGTGAGTTCGAGCGCGAGTTTGAAACCCAGGTGGCCGGTGTGCGCATGCGTGCACCGATGATGAGCATCCACACCGTGGCGGCGGGCGGCGGTTCCATCCTGGCCTTCGATGGTGCGCGGTTTCGGGTCGGGCCAGCCAGCGCTGGAGCCAACCCCGGCCCCGCGAGTTACCGGCGCGGCGGTCCGCTGGCCGTGACCGATGCCAACCTGATGCTGGGCAAGATACAGCCGCGGTATTTCCCCAGCGTGTTCGGGCCGCGTGCCGACCAAGCCCTGAGCCTGGACGCTGTGCTGGACCAGTTCAAGGCGCTCGCGGCACGCACCGGCCTGAGCGTCGAAGATACGGCAGAGGGTTTCATCAAAATTGCCGTCCAGCAGATGGCGAATGCGATCAAGAAGATCTCGGTGGCGCGCGGGTATGACGTGACGCGCTACGCGCTGCAGTGTTTTGGTGGCGCCGGTGGCCAGCACGCCTGCCTGGTGGCCGACGCCCTGGGCATGACGCGGGTGCTGGTGCACCCGCTGGCCGGCGTGTTGAGCGCCTACGGCATGGGGCTGGCGGACCAGAGCGTGATACGCGAACAGTCGGTGGAACGTAAACTCGACCGCGTGGCATTGCCGGAAATCGAGGCGCAGCTCGGCAGGCTGGCAGCAGCGGCCAGCAGCGAATTGCTGGGCCAGCAAGTGAGTGCGGGCGACGTACGGCTGCTGCGCCGGGTGCATGTGCGTTATGAGGGCAGCGATTCGGCGCTGGTAGTGGCGTACCCCGAGTCCGGCCCGTCGGGTGCAGGCGGTACTGTCGATCAGATCAGCGCCTCTTTCGAGGCCGCCTACCGGCAACGCTACGCTTTCCTGATGCAGGGCAGGGGGCTGGTGGTGGAGGCGCTATCGGTCGAGGCCGTGATTGCGGGCGACGCACCGGTCGAACCGCGCCACGCCCTGCACGCGCAGCGCAACGTACCGCAACGCGAAACCGTGCGTGTGTATTCGGGTGGGCAGTGGCAAGGCGCGGCGCTGGTGGTGCGCGCGGATCTGCGCCCGGGCGATGTGGTCCCTGGCCCGGCCGTCATTGCCGAGAAAAACGCCACCACGGTGGTGGAGCCGGGCTGGGAAGCGCGTCTGACGGAGCTTGACCATCTGGTGCTGCAGCGGCGCACGCCGCGCACGATCACCTTTGCCGCAGGCACCACGGTGGACCCGGTGTTGCTGGAAGTGTTCAACAACCTGTTCATGAACATTGCCGAGCAGATGGGCCTGCAGTTGCAGAACACGGCCTATTCGGTCAATATCAAGGAACGGCTGGACTTCAGCTGTGCCTTGTTCAATGCGGGCGGAGAGTTGATTGCCAATGCGCCGCATATGCCGGTGCACCTGGGATCGATGGGCGAGAGCATCAAGACCGTGATCCGTGAGAACGGCGCGAGCATGCAGGCCGGTGACGTGTTTGTGCTCAACGATCCCTACCACGGTGGCACGCACTTGCCGGACATCACGGTGATTACGCCGGTGTACCTTCACCACGGCGTTCGCACTGAGTCTGTCGAAGTGCCCGCAAGGCCTTCGACAGGCTCAGACCGACCGGAGTTTCCGCTGTTCTATGTGGGTAGCCGTGGTCACCACGCGGACGTGGGCGGTACCACGCCCGGCTCCATGCCGCCGTTCTCGACCCGCATTGAAGAGGAGGGCGTGCAGATCAACAATGTCAAGCTGGTGGCGCAGGGTGTGCTGCAGGAAGCGGCGATGCTGGCTTTGCTGAGCGGCGAACGCGCCGCCGCCGGGCCGCCCCAAGGCGGCGCAGCCCCCTCGGGGGGCAGCGAGGACACGCCAATGCCGAGCGTGGGGGCCCTTTACCCTTCACGTAACCCGCAACAAAACATGGCGGACTTGAAGGCGCAGATCGCGG
>JANOUM010000839.1:0-3371 GCA_031416855.1 Rhodoferax sp.
CTGCCCCTCGTAGGCCACGCGCACCCAACCCTTGCGGCAGAAGATGGCCTGGAACCGGACCTTGTGGAAATGCACGTAGTCGGCGACCGGCCCGCCCTCGAGGATGCGGATATGGGACGCAATGAACGCGCCGCCCAGGCGGTCGGGAATCAGGTCGCGGTAGCGCATGCCGGCGCGTCCCACACCCCAGGCATCCACACCGGCGCCGCGCGTCAGCACCAGCGTCTGGCGGGTCGCCGGCTGGCGCATCGGCGGGTCGGCTGCCACCAGGTGGATGCGCAGGCCATTGGGAGCTGTCAGCAGGCTGGCACCTGCAGTCGTGGGGTGGTCACACAGCAGGTAGAGGTCGGTCGCGCCGCCGGTTGCGCCCTGCACCAGCCGCAGATTCAGGCCATGGCCCGACACCATCGCGGTGGTCGGGTTGTCCGCCGGGAAGATCGCGTCGACTTGGAAGCCCAGCGCCTGCATCAGGTAGGACAGCGTGGGCTCCAATGCAGTGCAGGCGACCAGGACCTGCGAGGTGCGCACCCCAGCGCGCTGGAGCGGGAGGTCAGGCGGGGAGGGTACAGGCTGTGCCATGGAATTCTTCTCGTTGATCGGGCCGTCAGCTTAGCCGGCGCATACTGTGTGGCGTTGTCAATTGCTTTACAGCGGGCCGGAAAATGCTGAAAAGCGGTCAGGTCCCGATGCTGTTCGGATAGCAAAGTGATTCAGTACTATTCATCGAGAGCGAAAACGACGGATATTCGCAGAGCGACACGCGCGATCCAGTCGTAGGTTCCCAACTGGATGCGGCGTTGGAGCACGTTGTCACGTTCAAGAAGTCAATACGCGATACGCAGGCCTGGAGCAGACCGGATAATGAGGTCCGGTCGTATGACGGCGGCGGCAGTAGAACTCCGGGACTCATCGTCTGACAAGGACGTCGTTCGGTTGGCTAAAAAAGCAATCTCTGACACTGCGGCGTTCCTGCAAAGCAGCAAGAAGCGAATCGACGCCCTGTCGAAGGCAACCGCGAGTTGATACCCCGCTTTGAGAAAATAGTCCATGCCGCCCTTTCCCGCGCATGGAATGTTGTGACCTGAACGGACTCCAGATACACCGATGTCTGTGCCATTCCCTATCCTCGAAGTAGCCCCGGCGATGCGTGGCGATGTGGAACAACTGGGCAGCAAGCCAAAGTTCTGGTTCAAGTACCAAGGCGAGAACTGGCTCTTCAAGGAAGCAAGAGAAAATACGGGCGAGGACTGGTCGGAAAAGGTCGCGTCGGAGATTGCCAGCCTGCTCGGCCTACCCACACACCATGCCGACTTGGCGGTTTGGGAAGGCAGGCGCGGTTGTGCCGTCAAGTCCTTTGTCAAATCTAACCAGGTCGTGCTGATACACGGCAACGAGTTGTTGGCGGGCTTGATTACCGGTTACGACGAAAAGAAAGTGCGCGGCCAGGCGGCCCATACCTTCGACAACATCGTCGCCGTGCTTGAAAAGTTGTTCGACTCGGAGAAGGCCCGGCGCACCGCTGCGTCGCGCCTGGCGGGGTATGTAGTGCTTGATGCCCTCATCGGCAATACCGACCGGCATCACCAAAACTGGGGCGTGCTGCTGGAGCAAAAAGTCGTGCCTGGCCAGCAAACGACCTACTTGCCGCAAGTGGCCCCGACTTTTGACCATGCCTCGTCACTGGGCCGCGAGCTGTCGGATGAATTGCGTGAACGGCACTTGCGGGAAAGAACCATGGAGCGCTACATCCGCAAAGGCCGAGGCGGCATATTTGAGAACGCCCAGTCGAAACACGGCATGAGCCCCTTGGCGCTGGCACGGATGGCCGCGCAAAGCTACCCGGATTTTTTCAAACCCTGGCAAACAAGAATCGCCGATTTGCCGGAGGCGGCGTTGGTAGATTTGTTACGGCGCGTGCCCGACGCGCGAATTAGCGCCGCGGGCAGGGAATTTGCCCTCAGTTTACTGGCTGCCAGCCGTAAAATGATTTTGGAAGCACCATGAAAAGCCTTTTCCTTGCCTGGCAGGCCCCTACCGACTCCCAACGCAGCCGCGCCTGGTTTCCGGTTGGTCGTCTGGATGCCGACGCAGGCTTCCCACACTACCGGTTTCGCTACACCCATGGCGCTTTAAAGGCACGGGAAGACGTGGGTTTCATGCCGCTGCTGGCGTTTCCGGAGTTTGAACGGGCGTATGAATCGGACGATCTGTTTCCGCTGTTCATGAACCGGGTGTTATCACCCAAACGCACGGATTTTCAGGAATACATTCAATGGCTGGATCTGGAGCGTGGCCAGGCTGACCCGATTTCCATTCTCTCGGTCTCGGGTGGGGAGCGGGTAACGGACAACCTGGAGGTTTTCCCCAAGGTTACTGCTGATGCCGCAGGTCATTTTCATGTTCGATTCTTCCTGCGCGGGTTGCGCCACTTGGGGGACAAGGCGATCGAGCGTGCCGCAAAACTCGTGGTTGGCGAAGAGTTGCGCATTTTGGTAGAGCTGAACAACCCTGCCACCCGTCTGGCCGTGCCCTTGTTGACCGAGGACTACCAGATGATCGGATGGGCGCCGCGTTATTTGGTGGATGACTTGATTAATTGTGTTCCCCATGCGCCCGAGCTGTGCGCGCGGGTGGCCCGCATTAACACAGATGCCGCACCCTTGAACCAGCGCATCTTGATTGACTACGCTGGCCGCGCCCCCAAGGGCACGCAGCCCATGTCTACTCCAGGCTTTAAGCCGCTGATGGAGTGAGAGGTGATCTTGCGCAACGTGTCCTGTAATCCAATCACATGCCAAGCTCCGGTCAACAGTGCGTGGCTGAAGAGCCCTCCGCGCCACGCCAGCCTGTCAATGCAACCGTGGTTGGAGCATCGCGTACCGCACACAGCCAGCTGCCGAGGGCTCTGACAGGGTGTCATTGCTGCAGGCTGGAGGCGTCATAAAGCGCGTCAGTCATCGGCCGCGCGTCCTGCACCGGCAGCTTGTGCGTGGCATGCAATATGCGTGCGATCAATTGGGCATCCCGGGCGGGCTTGCCCGTCTTGTCGCGCATGTTGCGGGCTTCGTCAATTGCAATGCAGCTGGCGCGGTATTTCGTTGTGAAACGCTCAGGTGCGCGACAACATCTCCAGCCGCGCGGTGTCGATCACCACCACCAGCCGGCCGGCCCTCGTAATCACCTGCTCGCGTTCGAGTTGCGTGAAGATGTGTGACACGCTGACCCGCGAGAGGCCGCAAATGCTCCCCATTTCCTGCTGGGTGAAGGTGATCGAGATCACCGTTCCCTGCGGGTGGGGTAGGCCATAACTGTTGACCAAGTCGAGCAGGTGCAGGCAGACGCGCCGTCGGCTCGAATTCGACCCCTGCACC
>JANOUM010000840.1:0-4783 GCA_031416855.1 Rhodoferax sp.
ATCTGCAGGATATAGACCTGCTCGGCGATGTGCTTCTGCATCTGCTGGTAGGCGACTGCGCGCTTGGTGGTGTCCAGGATGCCGCGTGCATCCAGGATCATCTGGTCAAGCTGTGTGTCGGCAATACCGATCCCCTTGGCCCGGTCACCGCTGGACAAAAAGCGTGAGACGATGGCGTCCGGATCCGGGTTCCAGGACAAGGCAATCGACATCAGCCCGTAGTCGCCCTTGAGCCACAGTGCAATCAGCGGCGCCGTCTCCATCGGCTTGAGGTTGCACTTGATGCCCGCCGCCGCCCACTGCTGCTGCAGCACCTGGGCGCATTGCACGTCCAGCGGATTGGCCGCCACCACGATGTAGTCGCCCAGGTCGAGGCCGTTCGGATAACCAGCCTCGGCCAGCAGCTTTTTGGCTGCCGCCACATCGTGCTTGTAGTAGGGCATCGGGCCAACGCCATCGTAACCGCCGACCTGGCTCTCTGGCACCATGGCGCCAACCTTGCCGGAACCGCCCAGCACCGTCTGCAGGCAGGCCTTGCGGTCGGTCGCCAGGCTTAGCGCCCGACGCACCCGGATGTCGCTGAACGGCTTGCCCTTGATGTTGATATGGACCGGGAAGGTGCGCGAGGTCTTGCCGGGCGCCGACACCAGGTCGGGCGACGACTTGACGATCTGCGCCGCGACCTTGGGGTCCTTGAACCAGGTCATGTCGATCGCCTTGGAGCGCAGCGCGGACGAGATCGACGCCTGGTCCTTGAAAAACTTGAAGACCACCGTGTCGAGGTAGGGCTGCTTGTCCTCGTAGTAGCCGGGATTGGCCTTGAGCGTGCACTGCTGATTCGGCTCGTAGGACACGAAGGTGAAGGGGCCGGTGCCAACCGGCTTGGTCTTGAGATCGGCCACGCCCCGGGGCACGATGACGCCGTTCGGGTTGGTCGCCATGTAGCTCAGGAAGGTGGCGCTCGGCGCCTTGAGCTCGAACTTCACCGTGTAGGGGTCAATCACGGTGACCGCCTTGATGCCGGAGA
The DNA here is from genome assembly GCA_031416855.1 of Rhodoferax sp. Taxonomy (GTDB): domain Bacteria; phylum Pseudomonadota; class Gammaproteobacteria; order Burkholderiales; family Burkholderiaceae_C; genus CAISIP01. Next base: position 1,028 of record JANOUM010000840.1, read on the forward strand.
ACAAGGTGGCGCTGGGGCTGGCGGTAGCCGGGTCGGCGATGCGGTCGAAGGTGTACTTCACGTCCTCGGCCGTGAAGGCCTGGCCGTTATGGAATTTCACACCCTGGCGCAGACGGAAGATGTAGGTGGTTTCATCTGGCGTGATGTACCCGATTGCCAGGTCCGGCTCAACCTTCATCTCGGCGTTCCAGCGCAACAAACCGGTGTACAGCAGGGCGGTGAAGTCGTAGGAGGAGTACGCCGTCAAGGTGGTCGGATCGAATCCGATCGGGTCGGCATCAGCGCCAACAGTCAGCGTGCCGCCGCGCTTGGGCGCGCCCGCCTGGGCCAGCACCATCGGGCTCAGGGCGGCCAGGGCGCCACCGGTGAGCACGAGCTGCAACAGGTCGCGCCGCTGTACTCCATCTGCATCAGCGGCCAGCGACGGCATGATGCCCTCGTCCTGAGATGCGGTATTTTGCATGTCGCCTCCTATTGTTCGAGTGGAAATTGATGATAGACCCTGTGCATCGGCACCGCTTCGAACGGTGTTTCGCCGCACGAAACATCGCGTGCGGCACGCCGAAGGCCGGCACACCAGGGCGCCGCGCCGCAATGCCCGGCGTCAGTACAGGCGGGTGGCGTAACTCTCGGCGATCTGGGCCTCCAACTCCTGCACCGAGGTGTTGGCCGGTTTGACCTGATCGGCCAGGATCTGCGCCAGCGAAGCCATGTCTCCGCGGCCCTGCCAGGTGTCGGGCTGCCACAGGCTCGAGCGCTTGAATGCCTTGGCGCAATGAAAGAAGCATTCGCGCACTTCGACGCCGATGGCCAGCAACGGACGCTTGCCGCGCGCTACCAGACGGTCGAGTAGCGCGCCGTCGCGCACCACCGACGCGCGCCCGTTCACGCGCAGCGTCTCCTCGACCCCGGGCACGAGGAACAACAGGCCGACGCCGCCGGTGTTCAGGATGTTGCGCAGGGTATCAACGCGGCGATTGCCCGGCCGCTCCGGAATGACCAGGGTCCGGTCATCCAGCACGACCACGAAACCCGGCGCGTCGCCGCGCGGTGATACGTCCCCGATCTGGTCCGGGCCGGTGGTCCCGATCAGCAAGAACGGCGAGCGTTCGATGAATCGCCGTGCGTGCGGATCCAGGTAGTCGAGCTGCTTGCGCACCACCATGTCACTTGGCGTGCCCATGATGTCGCGCAACGACTCGACGCTGGAGACGACATCAACGAACGGGGGGTGGGCCATGTCGGTACTTTGCTTGCGGTCGGTGCATGTTCGCATGCCGGCGAACAGCGGTGTGCCGCCGTTTCAGGAGATGAAACGATGGGGGCCGGTGGCGACCGGTGGATCCGGTTCCAGCGCACTGCAACGGACTGACAATTCGACGATTCACCTACTGAAGGAGCGCCAACATGATCCGTATTGCCACCGCCGGTTTCCTGCACGAGTCCAACACCTTCTCCAGCATTCCGGCCAGCCTGGACTTGTGGCGGCGCGCCGGCATGCTGGAGGATGCGCAGGCGATCCGTGCCGAATACGCCAGCTCACAGTCCACGCTGGCCGGCTTCATGGCCGCTGCCGCCGAAGATCCCGAGGTCGAACTCGTGCCGCTGTTCTTTGCGCGGTTGACACCCATGGGGGCGATCACGGCCGAGGCCATCGAGTTCCTGATCGGTCGGGTCGTGGAGGCGATCCGTGACAACGGTCCGTGGGACGCCGTGTTGCTGCCGCAGCACGGCGCCGCGGTGTCCGAGACATGGCTCGACGCGGATGGAGAACTGGTGCGCCGGGTGCGCGAAACCGTGGGCCCCAAGGTGCCGATCGGCCAGGCACTGGACATGCATGGCAACATGTCGAAGCAGATGGTGCACAGCGCCGACATCACCACGGTCTACCAGACCAACCCGCACATCGACGCGTATGCCCAGGCGCTGCTGTGCGCGCGCCTGACGCTGCAGACCGTGCGCGGCACGATCCGCCCGACCAGCGCAATCGAGATGCCACCGCTGCTGGTCAACATCCTGTGCCAGGGAACCAGCGACGTGCCGATGTCGGCGCTGCTCAGGCTTGCCGACCTGCAGCGCCAGCGCCCCGGTGTGTTGTCGGTCAGTGTGGTGGAGGGTTATCCGTATGCGGACGTGCCCGAGATGGGCATGTCGTTTATTGCCGTCACCGACAACGACCAGGCACTGGCCAACGACGTGGCGCGCCAGCTGGCTCTGGCCGCCTGGAGCATGCGGGTGGAACTCAACCAGGGCGGAACCCCGATCGACGCAGCGCTGTTGCGCGCCCAGGCGGCGTCGGCCGGCCCGGTGGTGTTGTTCGACGTGGGCGACAACGTGGGCGGCGGTGCCCCGGGCGACTCGACCCACATCCTGCACGCCGCGCGCCGCCTCGGCGTGAACAATTTGCTGCAGGCGGTGTGCGACCGCGACGTAGTGCGCCAGTGCCAGGCGGTCGGTGTCGGCGGGCGCATCAACGCTTCGGTCGGCGGCAAGACCGACGGCAGGCATGGCGCGCCGTTTGCCATTCAGGCCACGGTCACCGCCTTGTCCGATGGGCGTTACGAAGAAACCGGCCCCACGCACGGCGGTTTTCGCTTCTACAACGACGGGCCCAGTTGCGCCCTGCGCACCGACGACGGTTACGTACTGGTGCTGACCTCGCGCGGTGCCGGTTCGTCCAGCCTGCAGCAGTTCCGCATGTTGGGCATCGAGCCGCTGGACATGAAGGCCATCGTCGCCAAGGGGGTGCATTCGCCGCGCCCGGCGATGGAGCCGATCGCGCAGGAGATGATCTGGGTTGCCACGCCGGGGGTGACCACGGCCGACCTGTCGACCTTCAGCTACCACCACCGCCGGGTGCCGCTGTACCCGCTGGAGCCCGATACCAGTTGGCCCTGATCTGACCCTGCGCCAACGCCCCTGTTGGCGCGGGTTGATACCGACCCCCGCTCGCAGCCGATGCCGGCGCGTGCAGCTGGCAGTTTGGCTGGCAGTGGCCGGTTCGAGTTCATATGTATGGCACCATACGGACGGCCGGTATCGCGGCCGTTTCAGTTCAACCAGTTTCCCCCGCGCCAGCATTAGCTGCCGAAGTCTTGGTGACATGGAGACTGGCATGTACATCGGTGGCGACGTCCTCTTGATCATCATCCCATCATTCTGGCGTGGTCGCGCATCGCGCAGAGTTGCCTTGGAACAGCTTGGTTGACGCGGCGGATGTTGCCTTGTATTGCGCCAAAACGACCGGGCGAAACCGGGTGGTGGCAGGTCAGATGGTGTACCCTGTATTGGAGCGTGGACCCTGTGTTGGAGGCTGTATGAATGTCCTTGAACGGAATAATGTTCGCGTCGCGGGGCACGGGACGCGTCCTATCGTCTTTGCCCATGGTTACGGCTGCGACCAGGTCATGTGGCGACTGGTGGCACCCGCTTTTGAGCAAGATTACAAAGTCGTGGTGTTTGACTACGTGGGTGCCGGCCAGTCTGACTTGGACGCCTATGACCCAGTGCGCTACAGCAGCCTGGCGGGTTATGCCAAAGACATCGTCGAAATCTGCGATGCATTGGACCTGCGTGACGCCATCCTGGTGGGGCATTCCGTGAGCAGCATGATTTGCCTGTTGGCATCTTTGAACATGGCAGAGCGTGTGACGCAACTTGTGATGGTCTGTCCGTCGCCCCGCTACCTGAATGACCCACCCAGTTACCACGGCGGGTTTGATCGTGCAGACGTTGAAGGGTTGCTGGACATGATTG